>CBDUVV010000035.1:0-9165 GCA_965370755.1 uncultured archaeon
CAATAAAAACGGAATCAATAGTTGAACCGACTAAAAAAGTATTTTTAGAGGGAAAGAAAGTTTATTTGACCATCGTAATCACCATTTTGATAGCGGTTGGTTTGGGATTATGGTGGTGGAAAAGAAGAGTATTACCTAAAAGGGAAGTTCCTGTCGCATCGGCTGGAAAGAGATTCACCGTGAGGGTTATTAATCAAGCAGGCGCACCAGTTGTGAATGCATCAGTAAAAATCGGGGGTGTCGAAAATAGGACGAACGCCACTGGTGAGGCGGTCTTCGATCAAGTTATTGGGGAGAACATTATTTTGGTCGAGAAACACCTTTATGCAGCTAAAAGGGAGGAATACGTCGCGAAGGGGGGAGAAGAGGCTATAGAAGTATTGTTGCCATCGAGCTTCCATTTGGACGAAAAACAACTGGATACAATCAGTCAAATTAGAGGAACACTGAGTAGAGGAATGCAAGAGGTTTCATCCTTTGATAAATGTTTACCAAGTTACTACAACAGCGTTGCGGAAAGGTTCATAAATTTCGTGGAAGGGCTACCCGATAATCCGGAGTACTTTGCTAATAAGGAGGGGGATTACACGATGATAATCGATGATTTCATATCCATACTTTCCCAGGTTTGCGAGAGCATTTCTAACGTAATGATGGATTGGAAAAACGTGCAGATATATAGGGCCTCAATGGGGTTGGAACCGGGAACTTGTGAAGGCGCTGAGCTCGAGGAAGAATTTTATGACTCGTTTGTAGAGTTGGTTCTAAACCCCGAGGCATATTTACGGCACGGCAGCCAAACCGCCAAAAACATGTCGGCTGCCCTTGATAAAAAGATAAGCGAAAAAATGGGTGAGCTAACAATCCTGCCAGTGACAGGCTTATGGAAGATATCCAATGAGCTCATAGATAATTCGACATCTAAAGAGGGATACCAAAATGCTACTATGGTGGTGTTGGCCATAGAAATCCTTAAATCTGCAGAAAAGATGTTTGAAAATCCGGACATTGTGGAACGGCTTAAACGCACTATAGTGTAGCCATTATCGTATCCTATTTTCTCGATAGAACTACCTCGCCGATATGGGTTTCAGTTTCATCCCGACGGAAATATTGCAATCCCAAGCTGATCCGAATAATAAACCAGACAAAAAGTGCTACCCAGAATACGCCGTAAACAACAAAGGCATTCTTAAAAATCGTCTGCGCTCGCTTTATCTTCTCCATTTCTTTAGAAAGTAAATCGGCGTCGTTTTTTTCTCCGGCAACTTCGAAGAGGCTGATGGCTTCCTCATATTTTTCAAGAGTAATGGAATGTCTTCTGTCGACTAACTCGTATGAGAATGGATTCACCACGAAGTAGAAGTCAAACACTTTGATCATCTTGCTACGCGATTCTTCCAAATCGCCATCGCCTTCCATCCGTAAGCTTACGGCTCTAGCTATTGATCCTCCATAAAGGTCTTCCAGCTGGTTTCTGATGTCATTGTATTCCTCGGCCTTCGGGTCATCTAGTAGGGTGTAAATCTCGGCCCCGCGCTTGTAGTATAATGTAGCAACCCGGTAGTTTGACTCCTTATTGGCTTCTGCCCTTTCGGCGATGAGTCCAACGATGCTTACTGCGTTATCGTGCCAGATCTCCCCTCCGACCTTTGAACAAATCTCTGAGTATTTTTTCAGTTGGGGTTTTTCGAGGTTTTCATTTCCTATATTTATCCTGGTCAAAGCGTTATTTGAGAGCACCACAATAGCTCCCGCTCTTTCGAGATCCGTTTCTCTTGCATGTTTTAATTCCTCCAAAAGATTTGTGAGGGACCTAGCGCCGCTGTAGACGGACATTACCATTGCAATGTCCCTTAGTTCTGTTTCCCCCCTAGCGTTCTCAAGTAAAAGCTTTGTATTATCCAAAAGCTCCTTTTGCGAACCCGTAGCATTGAGTGTTAACCCGAGGATATCGAGGTCTACAATAGCGTCCTCGACTCCGGGGAAATAAACCCTTACAGCCCCTGTTATGTCATGGTTCCCTGCATATTTAGTGGTCAACGAGTATTTCCATTCTTTAATACCAAGACTAGCCTCAGATGGGAGCTTGAGTGAAAAGCTTACTGGAATACTCGTCCCAGGGGGGATATAGTCAAGTTCTTGGAACTCTATCCATCCAACTTCTCCTGATGTCAAGCTTATATTTAAATTCTCGACGGGGGTGTACCCCCCGGTCTCATTTAGGACTATTTGCTGTGTACCTGAATCTTTACCGGGCTCGAATGTTATATCATCAAAATTTAAAACAGTGGTATCTAGGTTGAGTTGTGGTAACGGGATTTCATAGGAGGCATCTTTCACTTCAATTGATACGGTGCCGTTTACACTTAGGGACGGTGAGATGAAATAATTCGTAGGTACTAAACCCCGTGTAGGGATATTGATATTGATGGGGATGGTGTTAGTACTTTGAGGGGCTATTGTCCCCAATTTTGTAGTATAACTCAAATTAGCGGGTCCAAATTCAATGAGAGTTAGCTGTACATCGCCCACTGGTTTGTAGCCCACAGTTTCTTTTATTACTAGGTTTTGAGTTAGGTTGCTACCGGCTTTCATCTTCCCCCAATTGGCTTCGTCCCAAACAGCATTTATAGAGGGATTAGGCCAGGTTATCTTCACACGTATAGTACGATTTAAGCTAACTCCGGTCCCCGTTACTGATAAGCTCCCCTTATGCTCACCTTCTTCCATATCTTTTGAAGCGTGGAAAACGGCTGTGATTCTGTCAGATTCTGAGGGATCGAGGCTAAGAGAAGTCGTATCTATTGTTACAGTAAAACCAGTGATACCAGACATTGATGCTGAAATATCTGATATTGTAACACTTTCATTTGGGTCGAAATTTTTGAAGATTATATCTCTTGACTCGTTGTAGGAGGGTACACTCCCTCGGGGCTTATCGAAATTAAAATAAAACTCGTAGTAATAGCCGTCTAAATGGGCGGATACTTCAGAATAAACGGCTCCCGGAAGCAGCAGCGCCAATACAACTGATGGAACTATAACCATCAATAGTCTAATCTTCACTCGCCCTCACTCTCACCAATTCGTTACCGAGGGAGTAATCATAGGTATCACCATACCAAGACTTTAAGCGGTTCAGGACGTATAATGACAATCCCAGTAAGGTGATCAATGATAAGGCAAAGTATTTACTGATAATTTGTTTCAATTCTTCATTTGTTTTGTTCGCAGTCGACATTTTTTGTAAAGTAATATCAATCTTATCCGACTCCGTATGATACTCATAGTAAACAAGGGCCTGTGAATAGTCGATGGAAGCGCTCCGGCTCAATATGTACGCATTGATTTGGGGGATAATATCTCCGGAGGCCAAAGGCGTTGCCGTTGAATACTTTGTATCCCCCGAGGAAATTAATTCCCCTGCAGTAACCAAATCCTCTAAATAGTCTCTTTCCAGGGCTTGCCATTTCAGCTTGAGGTTTTCAGCTTCTAGCGTCGCACCAGCTCCGCTGTAAGCTTTTGTCGCTTGTTTATAATAATAGATTTTTTCCCCCGTAGCCGTTGCTCCTTCTGCGTTTGTTACATAGGCCTGAGCTTGGACTTTTAAGAATTCATTTAAGGCTCTATCAGCTGAGTCCAAAATCCCTTGTTGCTCGACGATAATCCCAGAGCTAGCATATGATTTTATATCTTCAACCAACTTTATGGAATCATCTAAAGCCGCCGCCCGTGATTCTTCAGCTTCAATTTTGCTTCTATTGTAGGCTTGATCAAAACTGTTGATAAAATTCATTGTAAAAAGCGAAATAGAGGAGATATCTTCCGGGCATGAGGCCCTTTCTCTACTATATAGGATTAGGAGAGTGTCTTGTTTCATATCATTGAGCTGGTGGTATTCGTCGAAGGACAGAGCCTCTAAGTCTCTAACTTGAAGGACCAAATCACCACAATCTTGTGCATTGACCAATGGAACCAATGAACTTAGTATCAATGATAAAAATAAGAACTTCCGACGCATATTCCATAACTAAGTAAGAAAATTTATAAATATTTACCCTGAGAATGATTAAACAATGCCCTACGCATTTATCGGTGTCGGACAGTGTGGAGGAGGCATAGTTGATGCTGCCTTTTATGACAAAAGCATGTATCAAGTAGCAGAGCCCATAACGGTAAATTCAGCTACCATGGACCTCCGGACCATGAAAAATATCGATAAAAAATATTGGGTTGGCATGTCCAGGGACAGGGGTTTTATTGATGGCAACATTCAGGGCTTTGAGCATTTTGTTAGTGGAGGGTATGGTAAAAACAGGTTGAAAGCAGAGCAAGACGCTGAGCGCCACAAAGACACCATTAGGGATATTATAATAGAACGGGCCAGAGTTAAGGGATCCGAGGAGGGCGGAGTTGGTATACCCGTGGCCTTTGTTATATTCAGTTTAGGAGGCGGTACGGGAAGCGGGGCAGGTCCAATAATAGCTCAAGTTTTAAAAGAAATGGGGATACCAGTGATTGCTGTTGTGGTATTACCCGCTAGCCATGAGGGTGGGCTCACGGCTAAAAATGCAGTAGAAAGCCTCAACATCCTGATAGAGCATGTCGATTCCATAGTACTGGTCGATAACCAAAAGCTGGCTTACTCGGAAAGCAGCGAGACCCTCTTTCAGCGTTACAACGAGTATGTCGCCAGATGCCTAAGAGACATCGTGATAGGCACGGCCCTCGAAAGTCTGAATCCCGGTGAATTCGAGGGCTATGCTCCAGTAATAGATTTAAAGGATATGATCGCGGCCTCCTCCTTTACTTTAAGGGATAAGCAGCGCCCGGGTTTCGCATGTTTGGCCAGGACCAGCGAGAAGACCCGAGATTTTCTTCATTATATCTTTCCGCTTCGTGGTCACAAGGAAATCGATGTAGTAAGCCTCCTGTATAGGGCTTTCATGAAGCTAACCTTGGAAGATATTAGAGTCAGCGAGTCCGAGAAAAACCTTGTTTTGCTAAGACTTCCCCCAGCGTATTTGACCAAGAGTGGTAAGGTTAATACTTCGATGGCCAAAATGGTCATGGAAGAGAGGTCTAGGCTGGGTGAAACACATTTCGGCGTCGCTCTAACAAAGAGAAATCTAGCTACGGCGACAGTGATGCTCACTTACAGGCCCAATCAGATTTCCCGCCTTTATGATTTGAGTAAATTAGCAGGCCAGTACCATGATATATCCTTAAAAGTCTTGGAGGAATACGAGAAGGATTTTGCGTTCTACGAAGAAGAGGAAACGGAGACCGTCGAAGAATGAACGAGTACATAACCACCGTAGTTTTAATCGTGCTGATCTTGAGCGCTGGATTTTTGGTGCTGATAAACTTTGGAATAGCGGAAGTAGCTTACATTGGCATCGGCATCGTTGTCTTTTCCATATTCATGAGCATAGTATACACATGGTGGAAAACCACGAGCGATAAGACATTAGCTCACTTGAAGGTTGAGACCATTACTAAGGTTAGAGAGGATTATGGTGCAATAAAAGATTACGTCACCCAGGCTGGACAATTAATAGACGTAAGCGAAATCTTGAGGGAACTAGACGAGTTACGTGATAATATGATTAAACTTGGTTTGTACGACAAGACATTCGAAAAGGTCGGGGGCAAGGTCGGTAAGTACACCCTTACCGTAATAGAGCAACAAACTAGGAAGACGGAGCAGCGCCTACGTAGCTTAGAGACTCTAACCGCAGGGAGTTATAGGCCAGCGTTGGATGAGCATCTCCAATCTCTTCTCGAGAATCTCTCAGAATTGGAAGGGGTTGGATTTAGGATACGAACTGGTGTAGAAGAGTTCGAAGGATTGTTGGCTAGGTCAGCCAAAAGCTTGGTGGATATGGTAGAGAAGGAAAGAAAAGCAAGTGAACTTTTTTCATCCCTAACTGCTGAGTGTATAAATGAAGTGGAAACCCTTGAGCCCCAAGCAAGAGAGTATGGCCTTATAGGTAGAGCCGAACAGGACATCCGTGATGCTAGGAAGTATTTAGAGGATAGGAACACGTGTGTGCCTTTGCTGAAAAAGTCCAGAATAATGCTAAAGGATCTTATTGCTCCAACATTTGCGAAGAATCGAAGTAGATTAATGTCGGCGATAGAGAAAGTCCTCGATAGTTTAGTGGATGAAGTAGCTGAATATAACAGTCGCGTATTGGAGATCAGAGAAAAAATCTTGCCGATGGATGACCCTGGCAGTATGAATGAATTATTAGAGCTTGAATCAAGTTTTAAAAATAACATAGCGGCTGTCGTAGAGGAACTTAATGGAAAACTGTCCGGTCTAGAAGCCGAGATAATTTCTAACGAACCCAAGAAGGATTTCTGGGATAGAGATAAAGGAATAACTGAACAAGTTGAAAAAGTCGATCCCACGAAACAATTAGAGGAGTTTATGACGGATGCCCTGGTAGCGTTGGATGCTGTTATAAAACAATATCGTAATGATGTTATGTTCAAAAAAGTTTTGGAGAATTATAGGAAGTTGGAACCCATAATCTCTAAGAAACTCGAGGAAACGGATAGGCTCAATGAATCCGATCTCAACGTCAAATATGCAGACAAGTTCATGCATTTTTATAGTTCGAAACACTTGGATGTCGAGTTCAGGAAAAACCCCCCAAGCTTGGTAACTAAGGCTGTTATTGCATCGGATCTCAAGAGTAAACTACGAAGAAGAAGGTGACAGTTAGAATTTTCTCTTAAGCGGTAATCGAATTTATGGTGGTGAGATATGCAAGAAGGAACTAGATGGAGCATAATTGCATCGGGCGAAGGTGCTAATAGGATTTCCTTCTTGTATTATGCGAAATTCAGAAACGAGGCCATAAACGACCGGGTGTTGCTGTTAAACACGACAACAGCTGACGTGAGACCGGAGAAGACCTTTGAGTACATGCTCACTAAAGAGCCCAATTTTGGACAGGTCTACGATACTATCAAGAGGGAGAAGATATGTATATTCGGTAAGTCTCCATCTGGGGCGGGGAATAACTGGAAGGTGGGCGAAAACGAGGCCATAGAAGACTTCGATACCATCAGGCGTTATATATTAAATTTGAAGCTGGGTGGACGGGATGTAATATTCGGCATCACGACCCTTGGAGGCGGCACAGGTAATGGCTCTTTACCATATACCATACACGAACTAAAATATGGTAGGGGGGTTGTGGCACCTGGCGAGAACGGCTTTATGGCATTAGGCATTCTCCCCTACGATTTTGAGGCACCTCAGAGGTTCTTCAACACCATTTGCGGCATTTCGAGGTTGCTGAGGTTCGGCAAGAGATCGAGGCAGAACGCTGATCTCCTCATCCTCGTCGACAATGATCAAGTAGAGAGAATCTTGGGGATAAGTGAGGCCAGCAAGGAGGAAAGATACTACAAGATCAACCAAGAGATAATAAAAGCCATAGACTTGATGATAGCACCGGGAAGCGAGGGGACCATGTCAACTATCGATGTCTCGGACTACTATCAGCTCCCAGGGAACCTCGGCGTTTACCATTTCACGCCTTGCATGAGCCTTGGCAATGATCCAGATATTTTCGGCGTCGAGATGGCTATGGAAGACGCCCTCAGGAATCCCATGGCGCCAATCGATACCAAGACCGCAATCATGGCTTATGTAATTGTGGTGGCGCCAAAGAAATATGTAGATAATGGTACTTTTACGCAGGAGGAACTGGAATACACGACGAGGAACTGGGCCGTTAAAAATCTAGCCGGCAAGAGGGGCGGAATACTTCGATATTCAAGCCTTGTAGCCGATCCCAATAGGGAAACATTGGATGTGATGCTATTATTGGGTGGATTCAGCCTTAAGAAAATAATTTCCAAGAGCCTTCAGAGATACTACGATTTTAAGGACAATCTTAGGACCGTCGGCGAGGAAATGGAGATCCGAGATGACATCGACGATAGGGTTAGGGTGCGAATCGGGGTCAATGACATTGAGATAATAGAAAACAACATCAAGGACTACATTGCAGTTACGGAGGAAAAGATAAAAAAGGCTTCCAGAGCTGAAATCGATGTAAAGAAGAAGCTATCCGAGTGGGGATTTAACAAATAATCTCCTTTAAAGCCTCTAAGAACAATTCGTTCTCCGCTGCCGTCCCGATGCTTACCCTGAAATACTCGCTACTCAAGCCGCGGAAGCTACTGCCGTCCCTCACAATTATACCTTTTTTGAGTAATAAATCCGCAACGTCGGTCCTTCCTGGAGTATTTACTAAGAGGAAGTTACCCTGAGATGGGTAAACTTTGAGGCCTTGAATCTGGAGTAATTCTTCGTACAAGTTATCCCTTCCGGTTTTAGCTAGGGATATGCTCTTTTCTAGGTGCTCTGTATCTTCCAAAGAGGCCAGGGCAGCAACTTGAGCCAACTTATTAACATTGAAGGGGGACCGCACTTTATTCATACAGTCTGCTACTACCGCGTCTGCTAATGCGTATCCTATTCTAAGTCCTGCCAGACCGAAGGCCTTTGAGAACGTCCTAAGTACTACCAGATTATCGTGTTCGTTGACCATTTTCGCGTTGGATTCACCGGCGAACTCTGCATAGGCCTCATCTAATATCACCACAATCTCTTCTTCCAAAAGGACCTTTAAATCTTCACGCGACATAACGCTTCCAGTGGGATTGTTTGGAGAGCAGACGAAAACTATCTTGGTTTTTTCGTCGATGGAAGATGTCAGTCCTTTCACATCGAATTTGAAATCCGTTTCAAGGGGGACGTAAACCGGGTCGCCGGAATACATCTTTACTATTTTTTCGTACAATGAGAAGGTGGGAATAGGGATTATCGCCTTTTCATTCTGGTTAAGGAAGACTTTAACAGCGAGATCTAGGACCACGTTAGAACCGTTGCCAACAACTATGGAGTCATCATTTACACCTATGTATTTGGATATGGCGGAGCGGAGTGTTCTATCCGCGGAATCTGGGTAGATGTTGATCGATAGGTTATCAACTTCTCTGAGGGCCTCTAACACTTTTTTTGAGGGTCCTAGTGGGTTTTCGTTGGAGGCAAGCTTGATAGCTTGAACTCCCTCAGGTACTACCGCGGCACCGAGAGCCTGTGGTCCCAGATCTCGGCCGAGGCGGTGACGGGCC
>CBDUVV010000036.1:0-8947 GCA_965370755.1 uncultured archaeon
CTTCCAATTTTTCCTTCAATACATATATACGGCTGGTTAAGTCCTCTACCTTTTTCTTGAATCCCCTTTCCCTTATGCTGAGTTCTTTTTCTCCGAAATCGGAGGTTAAAAGCCTTTCCATTAATTTTTCTGTTGTCTTCTTCTCTAGCTCTAGTATTCTTAATTCCTTTTTTATCTTTATTTTTTCATCTGATAGAACGGTGGTTGCTTTATCCGCCTCTACTCGAGGTCTGCTTTCAGCTGCAGAAACCTTCGAAAGTTTCTTTATATCTTGGTCCTTTTCTGATATTATAGCATCCTTTTCCTCTAAGGCCTTTTTGAGCGCCATTAACTGCGCGTCTAATTCTTGCGATCCCCTTCCCTGACCAGCAATGCTACCTTGCATTACTGTTGCAACTTCTATGAGATCATCCAAATCTTCCTCAAATGTCATCTCCTCTCTTTTTCTTTCCTCTGCGTCCAATGCAATTCTTAGGGCAGCTAACTTTCCCTTTAATAGGCCAAATGTATCCTCGTATTTAGAGGCTGCACTCTCCTTGCCAGCCATTTCCTTCTTGGAGCTTTCTAGTAGATCACCGAGGCTACCAGCTTTCTTCTTTAATTCAGCAACCAGGGCATCCTTTGCTTTAAGCATCTGCTTCTTCTCTTCTATCTCCGGCCTCAACCTCTTTAATTCCTTGTCCAACTGCCACCAGGTAGACTTCAGGGTACTCAGCTCATCCTCTTGAGCCATGGCAGCGTTGTTCAAAGTATCAGATTCAGAGGTCTTCAATTCGATGATATCCTTCTGCTCTTGAACTGTCGCGTTTAGCCTGCCGATCTCAGCCTCCAGATTGCCGATTTTATCCGCATCTTCGATATCCCTGATCTTAATCTTGGCCTCATAGAGCTGCGAATCCCTCTCCTCCAGTTGTCTTTTCAAGTCCTCTACCCGGGCCTGGGCTGCGCCTAAGTCTCCCGTTAATCTGCCAAGAGCCGTCTCCTTTTCTAAAAGCTGTCCCTCGAACTTCTTCCGCTGCCCCTCTACATCCGACATCTGCTCCTCGAGACTCGTGAGCTTTCTGTCTTTGTCAACCAGCTCTGCTTTCATGGCTTCCAATGCATCCCCAAGAGAGTTTGACCTTTTAGTCAGCTCTTCAACCAAGGTCTCCTTCGACGATAGGAAGCCCGTCTTCTCCTCAAGCTCCGCCTTTAGTTTCTTCAGATCCTTGCCCTGCTGCCACCAAGTGGCCTTCAGGCTACTCAGTTCCCCCTCCTGGGACATGGCCACCTGCTTGTATTCTTCAAGCTGAGTGCTCTTTATGACGACGACGTCTTTCTGCTCCTCGACGATGACTTTCAGCCGACTTGCCTCTGCCTCTAGCTCCTCCAGCTTAGTTGTGTCCTCAAGCTGCTTAATCCGCTCCGAACTCTTCTCCAACTGCTGCTCCTGTTCCTTCAGATCATTCCGAAGTTCTTCCAATTCCCCCTGTAGACGATCAATGGTCTTGTTTAATTTCTTTACATCCAGGTCCTTAGCGAAGATGTCGTTGTCTTTCTCCTCTAGGTCGTTTTTCAGGTCCTCAACGGCCCCCTTCAAAGGCAGCACCCTCTCCAGATCCATCCTCAGTTTTGAGTTAGCTTCGGATAATGAATTTACCTCCCCTTTAAAAGAAGAAATGAGTTTTTTTAACTCCTCGATCTTGGTAGCAGCATAGGAAAATCCTATATCCGGGCTCTCCCTTTCGAAGATCTTTAGGAGGACAAATTCGCCCTCAGCTTCCTCGATTCCCATCTGCTCCTCTAACCCGAGGGGAAGTTCCTCTTCGACGTTTGATTCTCTGTTGTCTTTCTTCTTTCCAACGACAGATTTTATCTTGTCCTTTAGTCGAACCATTCTAATCACGTCAAGGCGTTATCCTTTCCTCCAATTTTTCTGACTCACCCGCTGCTGAAACATCATCTCCACTACTTAACGCGGATATCTCCCTGGACAACTTTTCTATACGCTCCCTATATCTCATCCCCATTTTTTCCTTCATTTTTTCATCCATCCCTGAAGTATCCAACTTATCAAGGAGCTTTTGGGCAGCCTTCATCTCGATTTCTAATTTACGGATTCTTTTATCCGAATCTCCCTCAGTGCTCACTCTGGCAGTGAATGTTGGCAATCTCAAGGAGCCCTCACCCAGATCCATTTCTTTTTCTAATGCTCCCTCCAACTTGAGGAAATTATCCTTCAATGCAACTTTGATCTCATCGAGAAGCTGCTGATTCTTCTTTTTAACCTCTTCATAACTGCCATCCGAAATCAGACCCTGCCTGTGGTCTTCTTCCACACTGACCATCAGCTCCATGATACTCATCCTTTCCTTCGAGAGCTCTTCCAATTTCTTTAACTCAGTTACATTGGTGTCGACACTCGCCATCCTCCGCCCAAGGTCAAGGCTCACCTCTTCCAGCTCCCGCAACCTCTCCTTCTTCTTCAAGGCATCGACGGTTTCGGCCATACCTCCCACTTTTTCCTCGAATTGCTCGATGGTCGGAAGCTTATTTACTCTATCATCGATGTCGTCAATCTTCAATCTGAGGGCATCCTGACTCTTCACCAACTCCTTTGTGAGCTCATCCGATTTACTTATCAATGTCTTAGATTCCTCCAGCCCCAAGAGCTTCTTGTTAAGTTCTGCGAAGATGGTCTCCACTTTCGCGGCCATCCTATCCATGTACTTCTTGGTATCTTCAGCACCATCTAACTTAGCACTTACCTCCTGAGAGACCGTTACGAGATTCTCAAAACTCTTTATCTTTTCCATTACAGCTCTGAAACCGGCGACCTCCTCGCCCCACTTCTTTAGCGTCTCATCGAGTTTCTCTATTGCCACCTTGTTTTGTATTATTTTCTTCTCTTTGTTTTCGAACTCCTTGAGAAGCTCCATGGGGTTTAGCTCCTTCATCATGCCCTCAAACTTCTCGAAGCTCTTCTCCATGTTCATGGAGGACCGCTCCCTCTCCAAGATCATGGACCTAAGCTCGCCTATCTGCTCGGATAATCTCGACGCCTTCTCATCCGTGGTCTCCCTGAATCTGTCCACAACCTCGAGCTTCCCGTCCAGCTTCTCAAGCTTCATCAACAGCTCATCTAACTTTTGATCTTTCTTCTCCTCGGGAGCTTCCTCAGCGAAAAGCTTAGCGGCTGCACTTTCCGGGGTTTCTTCAGCCATCTCAATTCAACCTCTTCTAATGATAACTTTCATTTCTGGCTCTTCAAGTTCTCCTCTTAAGGCTCTCCTCTAGAGAATCCACGTATATCTCGGCCATCCTATACGCACCGGTCTTCAGCTTATCCTTAGCGAGCTTCAACTCTAGTTCGAGATCCATGGTATCTATACCTTGCTCCTTGAAGGTTGTTATTATCATCTCGGCATCCTGCAACCTAGCGTCATACTTCTTGTACAACTCGAGCTCATGATCAGGTATCTTATGCGGCGAATGTAACGTTGGCCTGAAATTAACGAAGTAGGGCTTCCCATCGTTATATTTCGGATTCTGTAGCAGGGCAACGCCCACTTCTTGTCTGGTGATTCTCTGAGCATACTCCTCACCGTATTTATCGGCAACCCGCTTCCTATCTTCCTCGGCTTTTGTGAATAGCTGAATTTCGGTCATCACGTTGCCTCTCAGAGCTTCCTTAAAGTCGGAGAGCACCTGAGATACCATGACAATGCCTATGCCCCACTTTCTGAACTCTCTTACTGCCCTTTCAACGGACTTATAGCCCTCGAGTTCTTCTCCCATCATGCCTCCCCCCATACCAATGTATTTCTCCAGCAACCTGTGGACCTCATCGAAGACGATGAGCAACTCGAGACTGGTGGACTCCTCCCAAGAGATCTTGAAGATGGCTTCAATTATGTTCGTCACGGCCTTGTCGAACTCCTGGGGTGGTAGTTTATCCAGAGTAAAGACCGTTACCTCGCCTGGATTCATGTACTTCCGGTAGTCTATCTCAGCCATGGTGAACGGATCGGTCACCTCGAAGATCATACCCTTGAACGGCCTCGCGTCATCCTCCTTCATACCGAATTTTGGATAATACTCTAACATTTTATCCGACTTACAAGGCCTCACAAAACCAGTCCATTGAGCAGTCGGATCGAATATTATCACAGGTACATCATGTAGCAGGGCCTCTTCGACCATGACGCTAGCAGCTACGCTCTTACCGGAGCCTGTGGCTCCTGCGGCGATGGTGTGAACTACAAGATCGCCCAAATGGAACGTCGCATCAACATCGGTTTCAGCGATCCTGCCGAGGTTCATTTCCCCTTTGGGCAGTTTGTCGTAGGAAACGGGGAAGAGATAGCGCGCCTTCTCCGCCTTCTGAGCCAAATACCACTTCCTCGCCCTGTGGCCTGCTACAGCGGCTGCAACCAGTAATAAAACAGCAAGAATGGAGAGTCTTCTCGTCCGGGTCCAGAAGACCTGTGCTATCTCGAATATGTCTGCTGCCGATGCTGTCCTGTTAGCCTCGTATCTCGCCTCCACTTCTATGAAGTATCTGCCAAATGGCAATGAGAGGTTCGCTATTGGATAGGACTTGATGAAGGATAAGGACGTCTCAATGGCCATCTCCTCCTCCAGTTGGTCTATCAGGTCCTCGGTATCTACGTTCTTAATCTTATACGTCAAGTGCACGTCGAACCTATCCTTAGTACCGAGATTGTAGAGAGAAACGTGGTATTTAATTGGCTGAGTACTTGTCACAATCTTGGTCAAGCTCTCAACTTGGACATCCAGTAAGCCTTCTGTGGATGGTACAATGGAAATCGTGACTGGCAAGGTGTGGGTCCTGCCATCTATCCTGACGAAGATATCTCCGACGAAGATTCCAGGTATCGTGGTCGGCAGTGCGTAGACGCGGACTTTTATGTGCTTGGTTTCCGTGGAATTTATATCAACTGTGGCTTCTGTGAACAGCTTGACATCGTCAGCGTACATTTCTATGAATTGAGCTCCACTACCCCTAGCGGCAAGAGCGATCTCTTGAGCGACATCGAGGTTGTTGGTCACCCAAATGGAATACCATTTTTCCTCGCCTGGATGAAGCTCAATTTCCCTAATATCTGTCTCTAGGGTAAACGGCGCTATCGTTGGCATATCAGTCACCGTGCTGACTGTGATGTTCGCGGTCTCATCAACTGTCTTTCTCAAAGATGTCAGCTCGGATCTCAAGCGATTGAGTTCGGTTTGAAGTTCTGCTGATATACCCGTGGCATTTGTGGCATTGCAGTCCAGAGGACAGTTCTCGCTGTTCTCGCCAACCTCGCATCTGTCATTTCCACAAACGGTGCGAGGAGCGCCTCCGCCGCCACCGCCTCCGCCGCCACCACCTGAAGTTATGGTTATTGTTTGTGGAGGCAAGCAACTTGTTGTGACGGTGACAATTCTGGTGGTATTAACTGAGTTACTAAGGGCATCGGTTACCTTTATCACAATCTCTTTTTGACCGTTTTGGATATCCTTAGCGAAGTTAAACGATATTTCCGTTGAATTAACGGTGATGTTGACGGATGTCCATGTGCTACTTGAGGTTCCAATATCTCTAATTACATATTCGATCTTGGTTATATTCGACTTGTTGTCTCGAGCGATGGCTGTAAAGGTGACGCTCTGGGGTAAAGAGCTTGGACAATACTCGTCGTTGATGGGAGCTGGTGAGAGGCTAAGGCCAGCTATCTCAGGAGGCTCGTCATCCACGTTGTCGATATAGAAGGTTCCGGTTGCATTAGTACCAGTGAACACTCCGTCGCTGACAGTCATGTTAACCAAATAACTGCCGTCTGGAAGGGTTGACACGTTCCACTCATAGTAGCTGCTCCAGGGATAACTGCCAGAATAGGAAATACTGTCGTTTAATGTATACCAAGTGGCACCAGTGTCGTTGCTGTAATAGATGCTTACGTTCACCGGTTCCCCATTGGGCTCTTCTATGGTCCAGTTAATGGTCTGCAATCCAGTCCATACATCTCCAGCACTTGGCGACGTGATCGAGACTACAGGAGCCACGTCCTCAGACTCTCCTGCTGCATAGGCAGAAAAATTGGTAAGGCTCACTGTCACCGTCTCCAGGGTGGAGTTCACGGCACTGGACAAGGCTACCCAGGACGGGCAACTCCTAGCGCCGAAGTCCCAATCAGCACACTTGTAAACTCTTATCGTATCAACTTTGAAGATGTCATAGCCACTGCCCGAGAAGTTGAGGGTGAGGGTGATGTCCGTGGTGTTGAACTTGTTCTCGACACCTATTCCTGTTAGATTCCTTACACCCACAGGTAGGTCTAATTTATCCCGCGGTATATCGTCTATTCTGATTGAATCGTTTATATCTGAGGATATATTAACAGTATTGAGAACTATTGTGTGGCCGAAGGCTCGCAATGTGATATCATATACACCGGTATGTAAGCTCTCGTTGTATTCTCCAGAAGTCCCATTTGAAGTTGCGTTTAGCATAAGCGTCCCGGCCTGGTAGAAGTCAAATGATACTTCGACTGGGGTATTGTTGCCATCTAGTGTTGTACCAGTAAGATATACTCGCAAGAATGCATCGAAGCTATCTGAATCCGTGCCGCAGTTTCCATCGCCATCGCATGCTTTTGCGAATATGCTATAGGTACCCTCAGCGGGTGGGGTGAAGCTTGCTTCATAAGTGTATATACCTCCAGAGTCACTTACATAAGTGAAATTGACCCCATATACGCTCCCGTTGTTTACATAGGTTATATTTCCAGTAACATTGTCGAGACTACCCGCTTCAAAGATATTTAGTGTGAAATTAAATTCTCGACCGATATCCACTGTTTCAGGTACATTTATGGTGAGGGATGGCGGCGTATTATCAGTATATACTATCGCCCTTTTTTCTTGGTCGGTTAGATTCAGGTTCCTAAGCGTATAATTCCCAGTCACACTTAGATTGTATCCTGTTTCCTCAGCTATGTCCGGGGCAGAGATATTTAGCGTGTGTGAACTACCGTCGTATACATGGGCTGTACCTAAAACGCTTATAGTTGATCTATGGGTCTCGTTGAATATCTCTACTGTGAATTCTATATCATCCCGTCCTATGGGAGTTCCTCCATAAGTGGCGTTCACCTTAACTATAATGGGATCATTCGCCTTTACGCCTGTCTTCGGTTTTGCATTTGTCGGCTCAGTTATATTCAAGAAGAACGGTTGCACCGTTAGATTTATCAAAGTAGCTCTCTGGGTGGGTATCGCCGATACATTCTGCGTTATGAGGTACGGCGCTGGTATCACCTGTTGAAGTTGTTGATATGGCGGGGCCTCGTAATTTAGGGCAATTGCCTTTACTTCTCCGATTTTGAGGGTTATCTCGGAAACGTTGGCAGTGACCCAACTTGAGTTAGTTGTAACGTTTAGAGTTAGCTCGATATTGCCCGTATTGTTGACGTATACCTCGCCTAAAAAGCCTCTTTCTCCCTGAATAACTTCTTTCGAAAGTACGTAGTCCTCTGAAAGCGACTCGTTAAGGTGCGTCCAGCTTCGGTTGGTATACTCCACATTCAAACATACGGTAGTTGTATTCACAATGCTTCCCGATGTCTCGCGAATCTCTATCCAGGGGCAGTAATCGCTGATTTCGGACTCAAATTCGCTAATATTATAATTCAGTGTTATGTTGAAAGGAGGATCGCCTGCGCCCTGGGGGAATGTAGATGGAGACCTTGTTAAGTAGCTCGATGTATCGTTCTTTATGTAAATCTTGAAGGTGGTGTCAACATTTCCTTGATAATCTACTTCTATATGACCTATCAAACCGGTTGAATTGATGTACGCTGTTTTATTTATGCTAGATGGAGTCCTAGTCCAAGATGTGGACCTTTGAATCGTTAAGTTGAGTGGAATGTTTACTTCGTCAGTTAGTTTCTGCAAACCGGAAATCAGGGTTAAACCCCTCGCGTATATCCTACCTTCGTAGAAATTCGGCCCCATGTTTTCTGGAATGATTGCACTTATGTCAACAGTTGCCTGTTCGCCGGGGTTCAAGCTCGTTAGTATTTTGACCGGTGTATTTTTATTGGGGATTGTCTGACAGCCAATGTTCCAACAATAGGATATATTGCCGCCTCCATTGTCAATTGTGATATTTACCTCTTCTACATAGTAATTGCCAATCGATTCTATTGTAATTGATTCGTTGGTCACTTGGCCATGAGGCGCGTCAATTGATAAGCCGGTCGAAGGAACCCCACCATCTATAAATCTAATCATCGGATTCTCGACCACATCCACTAAGGTGATGACGTCAGCAGACCCAAGACTGTAGTCTGGATTTATCCATGTTGCACTAACGTTGATTGTGAACCCATCTGGCGCGGTTCCCTCATCGATGGTTAACTCAACGTGCCATTCGCACCTCTCGCCCACCTGCAATGGATCATTACAATTTTTGACTCGAGATTCATTGAGAACGATCTTGCCCCCCGCGTTATCGGTTATTGTCAAATTAGCGGCAGTGGCATTAGCCTGACCCGTGTTGGTGAGGTTAATTTTCAAGACAAAACTTTCGTTATCAAAAATTCCGATGAATTTTATGTCCTTGTAACTCGGATCACTAACCAAAGTTCCGGTTGTGTTACCATAAACAGTAATGGGTATGAGAGTAGAGTTACCTACGTTGCTCTCATTGGGCAGATCTCTTGCTTTGACGGTGAGGATATATGGACCGCCTACCGTCGGCGTGTAGTTGCCGATGAATGTTGCTGGCTGGTTCGGAACTATCGGAGTTATGTTCCACATGGTTCTATTCGTATAATTGCCGTCCGGCAGCCTTATGCTGGCCCATGTCTTGTTTATACCTGTGTCGTCCGTGATATTCGCGGTTATGTTTATGAGGATGTTAGCCTCTTGGCTGAAGCTCTGATTTGGTGAAATTAGAGTA
>CBDUVV010000037.1:0-8888 GCA_965370755.1 uncultured archaeon
ACGGACGACTACAACATCATGGTCTATGATTCCCAGGGTGAGAAGAGCTCTGATATGCTAAGTGGCGGCGAGAGGATAGCCGCTGCCCTAGCCCTGCGTTTCGGAATAGCCAATGATCTCTTAGAGAGCGCGAGTGCCATGGAACTAATGATCCTGGACGAGCCAACCATACATTTGGACGAGCACAGGAGGCAGGAGCTGGTGGAGATAGTGAAGCGCCTCTCGTCTATACCGCAGACCATAGTGGTGACCCACGACAGGGAGTTTGAGGCGGCAGCGGACAAGTTGATATCCGTCAGAAAGGAGGACGGCGTGTCCAGTGTCGAATACGGGGGAGGATGACGTGGAGACAGATGCCTTAGAGGTCTTTCCACACGAGAAGTTCAGGCCCCAGCAGGCCGAACTCATGAAGGAGATTCAAACCTCGAGCGAATTGCTCGTTTGTGCTCCGACGGGGATAGGGAAGTCCATCTCATCCCTTTGTGGTTTTCTTGCGGACAGGCGGGAGAAAGAGAAGGTGGTCGTGTTAACTAGGACCAAGACTCAAGCTGGGATATTCTTGAGGGAGATGAGCGGCATCTCAAAACACGTGGGACTGCCCCTCTTGACTGTTCAGCTCCGTTCGAAGAGGGATTTCTGTCCGATATTTACGAGTAGTGAGATCAACTATGAGGAGTTCCTGGAGCTGTGTAGGCTGAACGAGGGTTGCGAGCACAAGCGCAGGTTCCAGGATAGAAGGGGTGAGATGGAGGCTCTGGCCGAAGAGCTCGCCCTAGCCGGAGCGGATGGTCAGAGCTTGGACTTCAATAGAATCGTGGATAAGATATCGCCCTACGGATGTCCTTATCTCGTTTTGCAGGGTCTCCTGAAATACTCCGATGTGGTGGTAGCGTCCTACCTCTACCTCATCCATCCCTCCATCAGGAAATCCTTTTTGTATAAGCTGAATAGCAAGATGAACCAGCTTTTAGTGGTGCTGGACGAGGCCCATAATCTCCAGGGATTGGACCTCCTCGGGAAGACGCTTTCCCCTAGGACCGTGGAGAGGGCATCGAAGGAGTCGAATGTCGATCTCACGAATATACGGGGCCTTCTATCCGGCGGGAACGCCGAACTCGACGCATTGGAAAGCATAGACGTGGACGATGTGGAGGATTTGCGCGAGGAGGGTGTGGAGATGCTCAGGCGAGGGCTTAATGGCGGTAGGAAGACCTCATACACGTATAGGCTCGCGTCCTACCTCGATTACGTGTTGCGCATGGGCGCTGACCATAACTGGATGTTCTTCAGGCAGGACGGCAGGCTTCACATTAAGCCCCTCTATCCCTCTGAGGTAGTGGAGCCCCTTCGTAATGCGAGGAAACTCCTACTCATGAGCGGCACCATCGTACCCATGGAGGGCTACCAGGTGCTCTACGGGATGAAGGATGCGAAGACCGTCAGCCTACCTGATATATTCCCAAAGGAGAACCGGTGCTTCTATGCAGTGAAAGGGTTGAATACTGGAATGTCCGCGAGGAAGAAAAAGGGGGAGATGTTGTGGAAGGAGTATGCCGCTGCATTGGAAGAGATTCACTTATCGTCGCCCATGACGACCCTCGCCTTCTTTCCTTCCTACGGTATAATGGAGAAAGTGGGGCAGCATGTGGACGCATTACGCGAGCCCACCGATAGCAGGGAGGCGGATTCTTTTTGGAGAATGGTTAGAACAGAGGAGAGCAAGTTGGCACTAGCCGTATCGGGCGGCAAGATGTCTGAGGGTGTGGAGTACACCATAGGCAAGGGCGCGGAGAGGAGAAGCGTAGTCGCCACGGTGGTAATAGCCGGTTTCCCATTTCCCGTCCCCGACTTCGAGATGGAGATGAGGGCGAAAGCTTACGAGGAGAGGTTTGGAGCGAGCACCACTTTCTTTCTCCTCTCGGTGTTACCAATGATCAACAAGGTCCTCCAGGGCGTAGGACGTGCTGTTAGGAGCGAGCGGGACCGGGCGGCCATAGTATTCCTAGAAGACAGATTCGACCACTTCAAGCATTTCCCAGAAGGGGTAAAGCATGAGATCCAGATGTGCATGTTGGGGGAAATAGGGAAGGAGCTTAGAGGGTTCCATCAATCATCCGTTAGTAAGTAGGCCCAATCGCCCTACGATATCCTCGAATATCATGTCCCTATCCCTTGGCTCCAAAACCAATAGTTCAACTTCTTTTGAATGCTTCAACTTCTCCACCAGTTGATGCTTCGAGTGATAGTGGATGGTGGCCAAAACGTCCACTTCACTCTCAAAAGCCCTCTCGACAGCCTCTACGAAGTCCATGCTAAGAAGTTCCATTGGTCCGATTTCGTCTATTATGACAAGCTTTCCGTCTTGGATAGCCATTTCAATGGAGCCTACACCTACGTCGTCAAGGTCATGGAGATTTACCTTATACTTTCCTATTTCGGGCCCTCTTCCCGAGACATGAGACAGCATGCCCTCCCTACCAGTGGCGACATCTATGAGCTTAAAGCCAATTCTAGCTCCACCTTCCAGCATTTCCTTGGAGACCACACCGCCGACCTCCTTGCCTTCGGACTTCAGGGCCTCTACTATTTTCTCGCATAAGGTGGTTTTGCCACATCCAGGCTTGCCCGTAACAAGTATCTTCATTACCCTCAATTATTAATCAAACATCGGGGTAATTAAATCATATGAAAGATAAGATCGCCTTCGTCGGGAGGTCGAACGTTGGGAAGAGCAGCACCATACGACTGCTCACGGGCGCAAAGGTGAGGGTTGGGAGGCGACCCGGCACCACCCGCAAGCCCAAGTTCATCCCCTACGGAAAATACACAATCGTCGACATGCCCGGCTTCGGCTTCATGTCCGGGGTGAAGGAACAGAAGCAGGAGGAGGTCAAGGATTTCATAGTCCACTACTTGGAACATAGCGAGGACCTCGCCTTCGCCGTAGAGATAATTGATGCCAACGCGTTCCTCGAGATAGCCGAAAGGTGGGACAAACGCGGGATGATTCCAGTGGAGGTGGAGATGTACCAGTTCCTGAATGAGATTGGATTGAGTCCCCTTGTAGTCTGCAACAAGATGGACAAGCTAGCGAGGGATGCATGGAGCGAGAGGCTTAGTGCCATTGCCCATTGGCTGGATGTAAAGGACGATTTTTCTTCAGTTCTTGTCCCCTTCTCGGCCAAGAAAGAGATGGGGCTCGACGAATTGAAAAAGATGATTAGGGCGAGAATAGCGGATCAAGATATTTTTAAGTAATTCAAACTTGAGGTGATATCATGGAGCTTACGACCGTCAAGATCGAGAAGCCGGCTGACACTAACGTAGTCCTAGGCCAGAGTCATTTCATAAAGACGGTGGAGGACTTATACGAGGCTATGGTGAACTCTGTCCCGGGTGGCAAGTTCGGGTTGGCCTTCTGCGAGTCCTCGGGCCCGTGCTTGGTGCGTGTGGAAGGAAACGACGATGAGTTAAAGGACATCGCATCCAAGAACGCCTATGCCCTCGCCGCTGGACACACCTTCATAATCGTAATGAGAGATGCATTTCCCCTAAACGTCCTCAACGCAGTGAAAAGCGTTCCAGAGGTGTGCGGTATTTACTGCGCTACGGCCAACGATGTCGAGGTGGTAATCGCCGAGACGGAGCAGGGAAGGGGAGTTATGGGTGTAATAGATGGATTGAAGTCCAAAGGTATTGAGACCGAAGACGATGTTGAAGAGCGCAAGGAGTTCCTGAGGACGATTGGGTACAAGAGGTAGATTTATAGTTCTTCGATTTTCTTCAGAGCCTCTTTCACCCCCGCCGCAACTCCTTCTGTCTCCATAAATCCTTCAGATTTTACAGCATCGCCCACGTAGAATAGGCCTTTGATCGGACCATCACATTCCAAGTGGGCGCCGGATGCAGCCCTGTTCACCGGCCACTCTCCCTTGTAGCTCTGTACAAGGAGGACCTCGCAGTGATCGTCGAAGTCCGGGAATATAGCGTGAAGATCCTTAATACCGAGTTTCGATTCCTCATTAACGTCCTTCGACGTATCCCAGGCCTGGTGGGACATGAGGAGGTGTTTGCCTTCCGGTGCTAAGTCTGGGTCGGCGTTTGTAACCTCGTTCAACCCGCCTATGCGCTGCGCCTGGGGGGTGAGAAGCACACTGGTGTGGCCGAGCATGGGCTTGTCACAGGCGATGGATATCTTGATGCCAGCGGCCTCCACAACGTGCCCAAATCCTTTTGGGGCTCCGTCCCTGAGAAGTTTTGCGGTGGCCTTGGGTCCTATGTCACTGACTACTACGTCGACTTTACGTTCCTCACCCATGGTCTTCAAGCCTTTCACAATACCGTCTCCCTCCAAGATCCCTTTGACTTTTGAATTGTAATTTATTATACCACCGTCTCCTTCTATAACCTTCACCAGGGCGTCTGTGACTCCCTTGCATCCACCCATTGGCACACCGGGGGCACCGTATTTCTCTATGGCCTTTCCGATGGCTATGAATTCTCTGGAGGGCACCTGACTGGCGCGCAAGCTGAGCATCCATATGGTGAAGGAATCCGCGATCTGGTAGACCAAGGGACTACTTATTTTCCCGTGCATCCATTCCTCGAAGCTCTTCTCATTCCCAGACGAGACCTTCATCAATGCCAGCACAGCACCGAGCCGAAGTTTTTCCTTCAATGGTAAGAGTTCTTTCACTTCAATGTGTGTGCAGTCCTCGCCATTCACCCTAAAATGGCATAAGAAATCAGAGGTGACTACCTCGACATCAGCGTTCAATGAATGAAGCATATCGCCCAGAGGACCCTTTGTTCCGTGGGGAATCATGTGCAGGGCACCAGTGCTTAGCTGGTATCCTTTGTATTCCAGGTTGGTGAACCGGCCTCCAGGTTGAGATAATCTTTCGAATACCTCTACGTCGTGACCACTTCTGATAAGGGACGCGCCTGCTAAAAGTCCCCCTATTCCAGCTCCTATCACGCCCACTTTCATGGTTACCTCTCGGAAGTGATGCTCATTAATCGTGGCGCAGAACAAGCCCAGTACATCGCTAAGGCAGTGTTAAAATAGGCCTGCGGCAATACCTCTAGAGCCACCAACACATCACATCCCACGTGATGCAATGGATGCAAATAATATAAGTATTTTAATGACTCTAAATTGAAAAGAGGATTAAGTCAAAGTGAACCCGACATACATATTGTCCCTGAACCGAGTGGTGGTTGCTCAAGTTTTGATATTAATACTTATCATGGTCTTCTTGTTCCTCTTCTTCGGTGCCATAGCCGCAAAAGTTGAGGATATAACTTGGACAAAAGTCCTTCTTGCTTCAATCGTTGGGGTCAGTGCCCAGTGGATAGCGGCTGTGGTTTTATCGATAATACCTCTAATAGGGGGCCTGCTCGGCTTCATTTTCAGTATCCTTGCCATGGTCTACGTTTTGAGATACACATTTATGGTATCCTGGGGGAAGGCTGCCAAGATATTCGCTCTGGCAGTTATGGCAGAGGTTACCACTGGAGTGGTCCTTGAGATCTACACTGATCTAAGCCTTCTCACCTTTGCCCAACGATTATTCTTTGTTGCATGAACACATATGCCGAAAAAATCGTAAAATTTGTAAACCATATCAGTATATATCGGCCAGGTAGGATGTATATTGGGAGAGTAGAGATAGTGGCTTTTTCTCATCCCCTCACTCACCTCCCAGCCCTCTACTCTCTTCCCAATCCTCTGGCAAGTTTTTTCTTTTAGATTGAGAAGGAGTAAGCATGAAGGAGAGTCTTAAGGCTGGGGCCCTTGTTAGCGGAGGGAAAGACAGCATCTACGCTATGTACCTTGCGTCACAAAATCCTGAAGTCGAGGTTATGTGCATTATGACGGCTTTGCCCGACCGAGAGGACAGCTATATGTTCCATCATCCCAACGCTAGATTCACATCGCTTCAGGCGGAAGCCATGGGGCTACCAGTGATACAAAGACGAACCCCTGGAGTAAAGGAAGAGGAGCTAGAGGATCTTAAAGCCATGATCGAATCGGCCCAAGTTGAGATGGTTGTAACAGGTGCGTTGGCATCGGAGTATCAAAGGAAGAGAATCACAGATATATGTGAGGGATTAGGTATAGCCTGCATATCCCCTTTATGGGCGAGAGATCCCCTGGAGCTTTGGGGGGAAGAACTTGCTCTGGGCTTTGAGATCATTATAACGTCCGTCTCCGCAGAGGGTCTGGATGAAAAATGGTTGGGAAGAAAGGTGGACCTTAGTACATTGAAAGAATTGGTGGCCCTATCCGAAAAACACCGATTTCACTTGGGCTTTGAGGGCGGAGAGGCAGAGACCTTCGTTTTGGACATGCCTCTATTTAAGAAACAGATAGAAATTATTGAAGCGTCCGTCGATTGGGATGGCGTGAGCGGGGTCTATCATATCCAAGACGCGCGTTTGGTAGATAAACGGGACTAAGCCCGACCGCGATATTCCGTCACTGGGTATTTCTCGTTGTTCGCCTTCAGCTTTCTCTCAATTGCACTTGACAAGTCTATGTTAAGAATGTTAGCCATGTTCAAACAGTATATTAGGATGTCAGCCAGCTCATTTTCTAACGCCTCAGTCAATTCCTTTTCCCTTAGCACTTCCTCTGTCGAAGGGTCTTTCCACTGAAACAGTTCCAGCATCTCGGCGGCTTCGATGGAGATGGATACGGCTAAGTTCTTTGGTGTGTGAAACTTGATCCAGTCCCTCTTGTCCCTGAATTTCTCCGCTTTCATCTTAAGTTCGCTGAGGCTTGTCTCATCATCCATTTTATCACCTGGCACGAAATATCTTTTGATGGTCCTTACATATCTTACCGCTTTTTAGTTGGGCGTGGATGAGTTCTTCCTGAGTGTGAGCATTGTAGAGCCTGCAGTCGGGGTCTTGACAGAACGCATTGAATGTATAAAAGTACGACAATGCCTGAAGGGCGTATCCCTTTAGAGCTTCTGTGAGATGCTCATCGTAGTCCAAAATCCTGTCTGTGAGTTCCGTTCTCAGTTCGAGTTCAAAATTTTCTTCATCGGGTGCCAAGATACCCATCTCCTGTGCCTTCTGCCTGGCCATTAATTTCGCATAGTACTCCTTGGGCTTGGCCGGTGCTTCTACCATACCGGTGGTCGAAACAACGCTGAGGGGTAAACTGCAGACTATCGCCCTACCATGGTACTTATTTCTCTCCCAAGTCGCCAGCATCCTGCTCGTGAAAACAATGTGGTGCTCTCTTTTTTTAGGTTTTACAAGGCGGCGGAGAATTTCGGCGAATCCGAATCCCTCATAAACGTGTTCAACGTCAAAGGGAATGGGCTCGCCGTCCAAGAGGTATTTCTTCTCCAAGGATACTTCCTCGTTGGTTGGCTCACTGTTTAGCGCTCTCTCATTGGCGAAGTCGGTTACCTTTAACTCGGCTAGCTTTTTTGCGGTCTCATCATCTGGTTTCCAATGAGCAAAAAAATATCCTTCGTCTGAGACATCAAGGCTTGTAATATCTTTGATGTAACTTACTATTTCCCGTGTCTCAATCTGGTGAACTCTATCGGAATATAGGCGAAGGATGGACATTCCCGACCTTAATTTGATGGGCCTACTTAAACAGGTTTCTAATGGTCTGGAAAACTTTATCTTTTCATGCGATGAATATCATTCATGAAGCCCCTCTATGTCCAGGTCGCTGAGGAGAGGCTTAGGGGACAGCCTAAAAGACATGCGAAGGTATTCAAGGACGACATATCAGTGTTCGAGGGCGACATGCTCTATGTTAGGGACCACCTCCAGCGAAATGGGGAACAAAGCCTTGGCCAGATCTCAAAATCAACTGGTATACCCAAGTCCACCATACAAAAACTCCTATCGCCCGCGGGCATTAAGAGGGTCTTCAATCTAACTCAGCTGGAATCAGTTAGGGATAGGAATGTCAAGAGGTATATGAAGATACTTAGTGGGCATACCGGCGTGATCAAAGACAAGGGGGGGAAATGGAAGGGCCTAGTGTTTAGGGAGAGTGATAGAGGGAGGTTCGAAGAGTGGCTATTTCTTCAGGGCTACTTCTTGATAGGTGGTAAAAACCCACGGGGGGAACCAAGTTACAAGGTAGTTGAAGTGCCAGCTTACCTAAAGGAGGAGATTGCAGCACTGTATCCCCATAGGATAAATCGTGATTCTTCATTTTAGTCTGGGTATACAAAACGTGTATTATGTGTATTGAGGTAAAAATCGCTTTAAACAAGGTGGTTTTTGATGAAATACACAATATCTCGTAATAAAATTGAGCTTGAAAAATGTAGCCCTTAGAATTTCTTCCCCTCAGAATTCTATGGGTATACGGTCAACAATAAGGAGAGTGGATTTCTACAAAAAAGTAATTACCGTGTAAGAATTGAACCCACTATAAGGTATGCTACACCCCATATAGTCAATGTAGAATTATTAAAAATTAATCCGAAGATAAGCCCAAATACCCCCCCAGTAAGAAGGAGATAACCGGATAACCTCCTAAGACTTTTACTAGTTTTATCCCAGAAATTAGTATTATCATAACCACAATGAGGGCACGATTTTGCTGATGTTGATATGCCTCTACCACATTCCTTACAATTTATTAAAGCCATAAGGACCCACCTCCTTTGCCAATACTAGAAAAAGAGTGTTTTTTGTTATAAACAAGTTTCCATATCATCAGCGCATAGCCATGATTGCAGCCAGTACCAACAAAACGAACCCAATAATTACAAGGTTCTTGATAAATGCTGTTTTAATCCCACACTGTCATCGGACATGATCCATCCACTCCACCACGACTGTATAAGGAAAAGCTAACGCCCCCCACGCTTACGCCACACTTGAATAAAAAATAAAGT
>CBDUVV010000038.1:0-8854 GCA_965370755.1 uncultured archaeon
ATTGGAGCAATCGTGCCCCGGAGGTTTATTACGCCGTCAACAAAATCCGGTGAATTAGGCATCTTCGTAACCTCCGGTATCCTGATAATCTCCCGCACCTGAGTTATCTCCACCCCGAACTCCTCGTCACCCAAACCGAATACGACGAGCTGTATCTCATTTTCCACGCTACCTTTGTCAGCCATCTTATTTCACCTCCAAAGTAAACAAACAATGGCCATAAGCCTCATCCTCAACAATCAAAACACTATGACTCTCAGACACTTCAAAACCCCTCTTACGTATAGAAGCTCTTTTATTATAGACATATCAAACTATAAATTAATTTAGGCTTCAGACGTGGCCTAAAGATGCCTTATATGGGCTTTAAACTTGGGGTGTAAAATTCCGCATAGGGCTTCTAAATATAAGTCCGTATACCAGCCTTAACCATCAAAGTAGGCCCTGTTAACAAAGAAATAGTTTCGCAATGGAAAACCATACATGTACGTACCCTCATTCCCCAAGAAAATAGCCTGTACGGGGATGGAACTTTAAGTCCGAAGTCCGCCCCCAGAATATGCTATAAACCCATTTGGTTCCGGTGAAACTAAGATTTTACCGGTAAATTTACCGGTAAAAAAGGGACAGTGTCCCTTCCCCCGCATTTTATTACCTTATTTTAAGGAAATGGGGTACAACCTGATTTTAGAGTTTTAAGCAGTAATTGAATATACAAACAAAATTATTGAAATAATAATAAAGATAATGCCTAGCTGAGGATAATATTTCCTATCTCTTTCGATATTGTATCTATCTTTCAATATAGGAAGCTTATCATTCAGAGACTTCTGAAATTTGTAAACTCTGTCTGGGAATAGTATTACCATTAAACCAGCTACCAGGAAAATACCTGAGCGAATCATCCAGAATATATCCATTTTTTTACCTCCTAACCTTCTTATTAGTGGCTGTTATGAAATGGTAGGCAATCACTAGCCAGATTATTATCATAATATATTTTGGTTAACCACTTGGTCAACGAGCGCCACTACAGATACAATGCTCATAATAGCGTTAAACCACAACGAATCGAAAAATGATTTCATTTTTTCTTACCTCCTTATTCTATCCTATATTTCTTATGATTCAAACAGAAATCCGTCTTTCCTTCTTTGAAATCTTCATACGCCTTTTGAATCACATGCATCGCTTCCTCACAATTGGAAGCCAGATACAGTAGGCGGCATTCGTCCGGACTAATGAGGCCGTTATTAACCGGCCATCTTTTAACCCACGATATCAGTTCAGGCCACATTTCCCCAAGGAGGATGATGGGAATGTCGCAGGTGTGTTTTACCTGGACCAGCTGCCACGTATAAAAGAACTCAAGGAGCGTTCCTACGCCCCCCGGGGCTACGACTACTGCATTTGAGAGTAGCATGAAGTTGTCCAGCCTCTCCGAAAACCTCGAAAAATCCTTTTTTACATCGAGATGGGGATTTGTATCCTGCTCTTTAGGGAGTTTTATGGTAAGACCGACTGAGTGAGTCCCTAAGTCAGTCTGTCCGTCTTTGTGTCCCCTATTTGCAGCCTCCATCAGCCCCGGGCCCCCGCCAGTCACTACGTCCATTCCTTCCTTTGCGATCATTTTTGATAACTCGTAAACGATATGATAGTTGGGATCCCCCTCTTTGATTCTAGCTGAGCCGAAGATGCAGACGTGAAAATGTTTAGGCTCGTAACGCTCTTGACTATTTTTTTCCTCCGCCATTCAATCACCAAATTCCTAGAAGTGTTTAAAATTTATAATTGTTTCAGTTCCTATCGAGCTAGCTTGGCCACAAAAAAACCCTGAGTACCGTGGACGTGGGGATAGAATCGTTTTGCCTTCTTCATCTCCTCGCTAAGCTTAGTGCCGTAGCAATCCGTAAATGCCTCGGATCCATAGGGGACTTCTTCCAGCTTAAAATTTAATTCATCCACAGCGTATTGAACCATGCATTCTCCCTCCTCGGGCAAATAACTGCACGAGCTATAAACAAGAACTCCACCCGTCTTCAAGACCTCATAAGCCGTTTCTAAGAGGGATTTTTGTAACACGGTGCACGTCTCAACGTCTTCCTCGTCTTTTTCTGCTGCCTCGGGATTCTTCGAGACAGTTCCAGTGCCTGTGCACGGGGCATCAATGAGGATTTTATCGAATTTTATCCCAAGTTCTTTTGCCTTCAGCGCGTCCATCCGTATTGCTATAACGTTTTCGACGCCCATCCTCGTAACGTTGGAGCGCAGGGACTTCATTCGCTGACGATTCAACTCAACGGCTACAACGACGCCAGAATTCTCCATGAGCTGGGCTAAATAAGTGGTCTTGCCTCCAGGCGCTGCCGCCATGTCCAAAAGGGTCTCATTTTTACCCGGCTCCAAGACTTCGCAGACGTACATGGACGCTGGGTCCTGCACAAAGTAATAGCCCAAGAGGTACTCAGTTGTAGCCCCGATAGAAAAGGGGGAGTATTCGACGAAATAGCCATGCTTTGTCCAAGGGACTTTCGCCAACACAATGCCCTTTTCCTCCAAACGGGGTATGAGCTTATCATCCGAGGTCCTAAGCGTGTTTACTCGGATGGCCTGATTTAAGGGAAGATCCAGTTCTTCTATTTCATCCTCGGAAAAAAGACGCAAATATCTCTCGCGCAGAAAATCAGAATACATCAACTCGCAATTCGAATTGAGGGTATATCTTTGTTTCTCCAAGCTACGCTCTTAGGAGAAGCTTCATGAAATCCGGACCCTCCAGATAGCCCAAAGACCCTTTTTTCGCCGAATCCTCATCGTAGGCGAGTCCATCCCCCTCTTCACCGGGCGTGTATATCGAGAATGGCACCGGGTCCCGATCATGGGTCCTTGTGCTGACGGGAGTTACATGGTCTGGTAATATAGCTATCTTGGCATCCTCAGCGCCGTCGAGTATCGGACCAACAAGCTTTTCGTCGAACACTTCGATTGTAGCGATCTTCTTATCCAGATCCCCTGCATGGCCTGCCTCATCTATAGCCTCAACGTGGACATAGACGTAGTCAAACTTATCCAATGCCTCGAGGGCGGCATCCGCCTTGGCCCCGTAATCTGTATCATAATATCCAGTGGCACCAGGGATCTCCGGCACCTCCATTCCAGCGTAAGTGCCTATGCCCTTCAAAAGGTCGACGCCTGAAACAATCATACCGCTTATGCCGAACTTCTCCTCGAAGGCATCCAGCCGAGGTTTCTTTCCCTGGCCCCAGAGCCATATCATGTTGCCCGCACCTTTTCCCGCCTCAGACCGCCTCAGGTTCACGGGATGCGCCGCCAAAACCTCCTTGGACCTCAACATCATCTCATTGAGCTTAAGTGCAACCGGGTCCTCCACGGGCCTTATGAGATTATCCTCTATCTTACCCCCCATGACATCGTGGGGCGGCGAGCACGTTAGCCCGTCGCCCTCCCTAGAAACGAAGAGATGCCTATAGCTCACACCAGTATAGAAGGTACCGTCGCTATCGAGGCTCCTGTTGAGCTCCCCAATTAGTTCATCTGCCTCCTCTGTGCTGATGTGGCCGGCGCTGTAATCTGCGAGCTCGCCATCTTCCTCGGTTATGATGTTGCACCTAAAGGCGACATCGCCATCTTCAAGCTTAACGCCCGCGCTGACGGCCTCGAGGGGACCACGTCCAGTGTAGTATATCTTTGTATCGTAGCCCAAAATCGAGAGATTTGCAACATCCGAGCCAGCGCCCATTCCCTCGGGTATGGTCTTCAGTAGCCCACTTCTCCCCATCTTCGCTATGCGATCCATATTAGGCTTGTCGGCGACTTGAAGGGGGGTCTTATCCCCAAGCTCTTTTATGGGCCTATCCGCCATGCCATCTCCGATTATAACGATGTACTTCATGCTCATCGATTCCCAAGGGATAACGAGTAAAATCTAGAGGCCCTTTCGGCGCTTCCAGACAGCGATTATATCGCTCAAGATGGCGCTGTTAGTCTCAATAGCCCCAGCGCCCTTCCCAACAAGGGTGATATCACCGGCTATATCGGTCTGGAACAAAGCGACGTTCAAGATGCCCCCCACGTTAAGGGGATGACTTACCGGTACCAAGCGCGGGGCAACCTCAAGATTTGAGTTCCTGACTTCACCTATGAGTTTTATCGCCAGCCCTCTGGCCTTGGCCAGCCTTACGGCTTCCGGGGTTATCCGCCTTATGCCGCATACCTCAACGTCCTTTATACTGGCGTCCATGCCCATGATGGCATTGGCCAGTATGACCAGCTTGCTGGCGGTGTCTATACCGTCGACATCGTAGGTCGGATCTGCTTCAGCAATGCCCAGCTCCTGGGCCTCCCGAAGGACGATATCGAAGGGCGTGCCCTCATTGGTCATCCTGCTCAAGATGTAATTGGTGGTGCCATTGAGTATGCCCTCGATGGCGTGAATAGTATCCCCCGATAGGACTTCGTTCGCCAGGTTGATGATGGGCATGGCCCCGCCAACGCTGGCCTCGAATCTGAACTCGACGCCCTTGCTCTCTGCTTTCTTCTTCAGCTTACCAAATTCAATTGCCAGGGGGCCCTTGTTAGAGGTCACAACGTGCTTACCCCCATCCATAGCTGTCAGCATGTGAGAGAGCCCAGGCTCCCCATCTTTGATGTTTGAGGGGGTCAGCTCCAGCACTATATCAGCATCAACTTCCTTTATGGCCTTAATGCCATCCATGTCCACCGCCCCAGGATATGATTTGATACCGCCGTCCTTAATCGCCTCCAGGGCTTTTGCCAGGTCAACACCCTTTTCATCAGCGTTAACTATGGTGCCGGTGATATCCGTAATCGATACAACAACTGGATCAATGCCGTATTTATCCTTCAGGAACTCTCGTTTATCCTGGAGGACCTTTACGAAGCCCTGGCCGATGTTTCCGAATCCGATGATCTGTATCTTCAAAGACTACACCCCCAGGGATTTTACTACTAAAAGGTCCTTTTTCCGTGCGACTTCTTCGAGCTTGGAGAGGACCGCTTTCACGTTTTTCGGATCTGATATCTCGATGTCCATCCTCGCCGAGGACTCTTCATCTGGATGGGGCATGGCCAAACTAAGGTCCAATACCAACGCACCTTGAATCTCGTTTATCCTGTCGATGGTGTCCCGTAGATCCGTGTCCACCACGTGACCTATCAAAACAACAGTGATCTCCTGCTTCTTCTTCACCTCCCCGATGTTAGAAACCCAGATATCCCTGCTCTCCAGCTCCGCGAGTATCTTTTCAAGGTTCTCGCTCTCAACCTCCAATACAACGTGGATTGGGAGCCGCCCACCCTTGATGTCCTCCCTCAAGTGGACTATGCTTATGATATTCCCACCGAAATTAGAGATGGGTTCGAGGGCTTTTACCAGCTGCCCCGGGAGATCCTTGAGAACAATGTCCAGGCCTACTTTCATTTTCAACACCAGCGAGGACTTTATGATGGTGGATATAAATATTAATCGTTCCCCCTCCGGGGGCAGTTAGGGTCCGCGCCTTAAGGCCTTGATAAAGGCGAATAACACTAAGAGGAAAAGGGCTACAAGGAAGGCGCGCCTCAAATCGAACTTAAAACCGTCCTTGGGAAAGACCTCAAATCTGCCGCTATCGGCTGTCATACCCCCGCCCATAAGCCCGAATATGCCGAACCTGGTGATGTTGGCCCATGCGTAATTGTTGTCGACGTCCACACCAGTAGAAGACGCCCAGGAAGGGGCGTCCCTAAGTCTGATCCATTCGTCGGAATCTGGATCGTATCCGGCTAGGTGTACTGATTCTTCTGCGATATCTGCCGAGAAATCCTCGAAGGAATATTGGACTTTAAGAAGGGCCCAATCCATGTCCGCTGTGGGGGCATCGATGACTACGAAGACGTCCAAAGATACGTCCCCCGCCGGAACTTCTAGGTTTTCGATATTGGGTGGTAGGACATGCCCTAGTTCGGTGTATTCTCTAATGGATATTGTGTTTCCCCCATAGCGGGTCAAGTTTACACCGGATTTTATGGACAATATGGTTCTCTGAAGACCTGAAGAAGCCCTGTTTATTATGAAGATATCGTCCTTTATGCTGCTGACGGACCCGATGGTATCGTTTACCGCAGCTGTCGGCCTAAGATACAGCCCTATATCCTCTCTAGGATATCCGCCCGTTAGCGTAAAGTTGAAGGATGCACCGTAAGTTCCTTGTGCTACAATGGCAACCCCGACTATAAGCAAAACTGAAGCTATAAACCAGCGGTTCATTCATTCCCCTTCCCAGACCATCAATATCTCACCTCAAAGGACATGAACTCCCCAGTATATTCCTCCCATTGAACCTTGACGTTTTCAACCTTTGAATATGATGGGCCTTTCCAGCACCAGTCCACCATCTCATCAATAACCGTGCGCTCTCCTTCGAAGACTGCTTCAACTCCACCATCCCTAAGGTTCCTAACCCATCCGAAGAGGCCTAGATCTGAAGCCTTGTCCCTTGTCGTTGCCCTGAAGAATACGCCTTGGACCCTGCCCGTTACAAAAACATGGGCTCTGGATTTCATGTAAACCCCTGCTTTTCATTCTGAGACATGATAGATGAATAAAATCAGCACCAAATGATAATAAATTTTCCTAAAAGCCTCCCTTGTGCCAATGTATATATACCTATTTTTCCTCCCAAGAACATATGCGAACAGCTGCGGTGATACCCGCATATAACGAGGGTGAAGCAATCCGCAAAGTAGTGGAGCAGTCAACGGTCCAAGTGGACCATGTAATTGTCGTTGATGACGGCTCAAAAGACGCTACGGCGAAAGAGGCGAAAGCCGGGGGAGCCGAAGTAATCTCCTACTCCCAAAACAGGGGCAAAGCATACGCGCTAAAAAAGGGGTTTGGAAGATGTAGCGACTACGATGTGGTAGTCATTTTGGATGGCGACCTCCAGCACGGGCCGGAGGAGATACCCCAATTGTTGAAATGCCTCGAAGAAGGATATGACATGTGTGTAGGCAGCCGGATATTGTCGGGGAACGGTGAAATGCCCCCTTCACGAAGATTCTCCAACTGGGTTGCCTCCCATATCATCAGCTTTCTAATCAAGCAAAAAATCACCGACCCTCAATCCGGCTTTCGGGCCATCAAGAGGCCCAAGTTGGAGCTTTTAGAGCTAAATGCAGAACGCTATGCCATAGAGCACGTCATGTTATTGGAAGCTGCAAAGAAAGGCCTCAAAATAGGGGAAGTGCCCATTACTTGTAAGTACGGGGATGCAGAGTCTGATATAAAGCCCTTTAGGGATACCCTTCGAGTGGTATACTACATAGCAAGGTTCCTGGTGAGAGGATGATCGTTCATTCGGAGAGATACGCGGAGCACAACCAAGAATTCCACCCAGAGAATAGTCAGAGATTAAAAGTAGTTATGAACTACTTGACCAAAAAGGACGTATTCGAGAGGGTTCCTCTTATTGAACCGACAAAAGCCAGCCGGGATGATATCCTGAGGGTTCACACAAGGGACCATTACAGGATGGTTGAAGATGCATCTTTGAGCGGGCGGGAAATGCTTGATGCAGATACGTATGTAAGTCCCAAAACCTTTGAGGTTGCTCACCTTGCGGCCGGAGGGGTCCTTACGTGTGTAGACAGCGTCCTCGGAGACTACGAGGCATCGTTTGCCTTGATCCGGCCCCCGGGGCATCATGCTACTGCAGACAAAGCCATGGGTTTCTGCATCTTTAACAACGTAGCCATTGGAGCGGCATATGCAATCAAGAAACACACAGTGGACCGGGTAGCCATCTTGGATTACGATATCCATCACGGGAATGGGACCCAGGACATCTTCTATCAAGACCCCAAAGTACTATACGTATCTCTCCACCAATCGCCCTTCTACCCGGGAACTGGAAGTATCGAAGAGGTCGGAGAGGGCAAAGGCGCCGGATATACTATAAACATGCCCCTCCCGCCCACGACCGGGGATGAAAGCTACCTGAAGGTATTATCAGAGATAGCCTTTCCAATAATCAAACAATTCGATCCCCAGTTGATATTTGTCTCCAGCGGATACGACTCCCATCATTTGGACCCCCTCGGTGGGATGAACCTGACCACCATGGCCTACCAAGGGATATCCAAGGGGCTAAAGGAGATGGGGAAAAAAGTGGTTTTCACGTTGGAAGGCGGCTATAACACATCCGCCCTATCAGAATCAATCTACGCCTCGATTTCACCGTTCTATGACTTGCCCTTTGAGGGGGAGAAACCCTTAGAGGAAGACGACAGAGTATCATCGTACGTTGAATCCAAGATCGTGGCTGCGAAAAACTTTTTCTCCGAATACTGGAGATTCTAGAAGAAGAATCGTTCTCTTACAGCCTCTATGCTCTCTCCCTTTACATCAATGCGTTTCAGGGTTGATTCACCGAAGCCGTGATAGGCGGCCTTAGTTATGTGCTCTACTTGGCCGGGATTGATTCCCATTATCTTACAGCACACGGTGTCCAAAGCCACGGCATCGGTGCTGGCCAAAACCAGGCCCATCCTCTTCGGATAGCCCCTCTTCTCATCCCCCTCCATGGCTATTACCCCATCCATGATGTTTAGATCGGGCTTTCGAATCTTCAAAAGATCACAACTGGTGTCAGCTATACTTGGGTGATATATTGCCTTTCTGCCAGGTATCAAGCCAAATAGATTCATGAGACTTAAGGCCACAGTGGATAAGGAATGAGTCTTCATGACGGGGAGGTTTATTAAGACATCGGCCTTCAGGATTGTCCTTGGAGTCAGGAAGTCTTTGAATACCGCGTAGTCGCGCTTCACAGGT
>CBDUVV010000039.1:0-8650 GCA_965370755.1 uncultured archaeon
TTCAAGTCCGGTGCGTTTCCGATAGAAATCGGCAAGTTCTTCAAGGTCTTTTTCAACGCCATGGTCTATACTACTGGAGTCTTTCTGTAAAAGCAGACCTCTCAAGAGCAACCGGCGCTACTCTTCTTGCTCGTATATCCTCTTGCCGCACTTGTCACATTCCAGGGCGCAGACACGTTCGTAGCTGAAGGACTCCTTCTTCTCAGGATAGCATTCACTCTCTTTTAACGTGCCCCCACACTCGCAACGCTCCTTCATACAAGCCTCAGCAAAGAAGCACGTCAAAAATATTGTTGAAACTGGGTGGGCCTACACCGTAATGTCCATCCACTTCCGGCTCCGATACCTCATCCCCAAGACAACGCTCCTGGCGATCACGTCAACGAACATGGCAAGCCAAGCCGCAAGGACGCCGAGGCCAAGGGTTACACCTGAGACGTAGGCCAAGGGAAGGCGCATGACCCAGAGGCCCAGGACCGTGGTGTAGAGGACCCATCTGGTGTCACCGGCCCCGTCGAGACTGCCGGCAAGGACGAAGAGGAGGGCCTGGAAGGGCTGAAGGAGTCCCACGATGCGCAGGTACAACGTCCCTAAGCGGATTGCCTCAGGGTCGTCTGTAAAGATCCTGATCAGCCAGGGGGCGAATATCATCATGATTAGGCCCATGCCCCCCATGAAGAGCATGGCCAGCTTGGTGGTATCCCATCCGATGGAATATGCCTTGTTCCGATCTTCAGCCCCGAGGCTCTGGCCCACCAAGGCCGCAGCGGCGACGGAAAAGCCGACGCCCGGCATAAAAGATAAGGCCTCGATCCTAATGCCTATCTGGGTCGCCGCCAGGGGGATAGTGCCGAAGGCCACTATGATTCCGGTGTAGACCATAAAGGAGCTGCTCATAACCATCCTCTCCAAGCTCGCAGGGATACCTATCCGAAGGAGCCTCCTCATAATGCCGAAGTCCACTGCCATGAGCTCCGGCTTTAATGTAATCACGTATCTGCCGCTCAGAAGGACCGCGAAGTGGAGGAGCCCGCCTAGAGTGAAGGCCGCTGCAGTGGCGATGGCGGCCCCCAGAACGCCGAGCTTGGGGAACCCGAAGTTCCCGAAGATCAAGAGGTAGTTTAGGACGATGTTTGCGGCGCTCACGACAAGATCGATCTTCATGGGCGTTCTAGTGTCCCCGGCGCCCCTAAGCCCGCTCTCGGAGACGAAGGCGACGAAGACGAAGAGGCTCGATAGGAATATAACTCGAAGATAGGTGCCGCCGAGGGAAACAACGTCCTGCTCAGCACCCATTATGGAGATGACGTCCCCGCTAAAAAACACGCCCACGAGGGTGATCACGATGGAGATGAAGGCCACCAAGATGATGGACTGGGCCATGACGACGTTCTTCTCTTCATCCTTTCCCGCGCCCTTGAACCTGGCAACCAGGGCCGTTGTTCCGACGGCAACAGACGCCATTACGCTGTAGGCGAACCAGAGGAATAGGCCGCCCAGGCCCACAGCGGCGACTGCAGCAGGTCCTAATGTGCCCACCATGGCCATGTCTACAAGGCTCACCAGGGTGTAGGTAAGTTGGGCCAAGATGGCGGGCCATGCCAAAGAGATTATCTCGGCGTTCCTCTCGGAGAGCTTCATAAAGAAGGATTGACGCCATCAATATAAAGGCCTAATGCCCGGTGGCAATCCTAATAAAAAGGCCTCGATGGCCAAGTCCGCGAACGCGATTGCAGAAAAAATGGTGCGCTTCCTACCTCGCTTTCGGCTTCACCAGGTTGTCCCTGCCCACCCGCATCTTGCCGCAGTGCTCTGACTCAAGCTTTCGGCAGTGGATGAAAACGCTGCCGTTGTCCTTTTCGGTCCAAAAGTCCTCCGGGCAGGCCTCAATGCACCTTAGGTAAAGCTCCCCGGTAATCTTCAAATCCATCTGCGTCACCTATACGTACCTCGTATTGGCGAGATTAATATATTGGGTTACATTTCTGCACCGCCATCCCGGTTATTTATACCTTACTCAAGGATTTTGGGGACTTCACCGTGGATATACACGCACAAAAAGAAAGAAAACGGCCCAGCTGAGTACGGAGGAGCTCTCCTCGGAGCCGCCTATGCTCAGTTTTTAATTTAAAATTAAAAGGAAATTAACAGCTTAAAATGGTCAGTTTTTGATTCTTGCTCCATTTATGCTATTTTAGGGCCAGTTTTCTGATTTTAGGAGCAAAACAACTAATCCAAAAGATTAGATACGAAGATTAAGGATATAATATAGCACCTATAGGTGGTTGGGGTGGTAAAATAGGAATCGTGACCGTCTTTTGAATTGCGTAGCAACTCCTTCCTTAGCTACGGTTCTACCCACTGCCTATAGGCACCCAATATAAATTTCATCGGTTCTTCGCCGCACCCAGATTTTAGAAAATCTTATAAAGAGTTTTCCGATAGATTAAGCTGGGAACTGAAATCTTGAGAAGCTAGTCTATGCAATGAGGATACAAAAATTGGTCTTTGGGAAGATATTTGGCGGAGCTAAAGGAGCATCTTTTGAGTGTATATATCAAGATTGTGAAAGCGCTTGTTGCAAAAACAATCTTGTGGTCTTAAATGCCGATGATATAGAGCGGCTTAAATTAGAAAACATAGACCCTTTTGAAGTTAGTTCAAAGCTCAGCTTAAATGAGTTTCTTAGCTCGATGAAGGCATCGGCCATGCGCCAGCTTGAGGGACTCTATGTGCTCAAGCTAAAACATGACCCTGACAAAAACTGTGTATTTCTTTTGCCCGAAGGAAATTGCAGACTATACGAAAGCAGACCGTTTTCTTGCAGAGAGTTTCCCTTCAAATTTGCTAAAGGAAAGATAAAAAAGACTGATCCATGTCCCGGTGTCGGAATAGGTGAGGAAAAAAGCATTGAGGAATTAAGACTTATTCTTGGTCTAGATCAATTAGGGAAAAAACCTCCTTTTATTGTTGGTGATGAGAGCAAGGTAAAGATGGCCAATAAGCTAATGCCAATGGTGTTTAAGCTTATGGGATGATTGGAGCAGTAATCCTGAGATCGCTGAAGAATAGGCGCCTAGATTCCTACCTCTAATTAGAAATCATTTTTTATCCATCTTCTTCGTTCTTACTTGAACTCCGTTGGGAGTATTTGATGATTAACGTGGGGACGAACCAGCCTTCCCCCTCCACATATTTTTCGCGTAAATCACCCCATTCACTCTTTTCAATGATTTTCACTCCATCACCCCCCATTCAAACCCCTCGGATTAACGGCTTCCAGTTGCCTTTCCTGAGGGAAATCCGCAGCCCCTCTAATGCTTCTGCGTCTAATCCGTATTTCTGCGACAATTCAGCGTATTTATCCGCGGCAACGCATTCTATCAAGTCTCTGGCCTTCAGCCTTAACTTCATGACTCCACCCCCGCCTTCGTTGTTATTGTCCATTCTTTCAGCCAACTGGAAGACCTCCCCGAGTATTCATTGATGCCCCCTAGGCCCCCTCACTTATATTCTGTCCAACAATGATATTTAATCCTTTTTTATAAAAAAAAATAAGGTTTTTAAAAAACGCCAAAAAGAAAGTTTAAATAGTACTTAATATAGGATTTGTTTTGCCTTGGCCTTTTACTCTACGGTACTATATTGAATCCTTCGTACCTTGCCACTCTCTTTGCCAACCGAGCCGATCTGCACCCCTTTGGTCTCGTGGTTTATGAGAAGTATCTGGTGAAATCCGGGTGTGGTTGTGGAAGTTTCCCGATTAAAGATTATAGCAATATCAATTTTATCATCACCTGTGATTTCCCAGGCGTATTCATCCAAGACGCCATCACCGTCATGGTCTATTTTATCATTCGCCCCTTCGAAAGTGAGTTCACTTTCATTCAAGAATTCGTCTATGGTCATTCCCTCCCTCAAATTGATTGTTGTAAGCCTATCATTCGGATTTGAAATACATCCTAAAATAAGAAAAACCGATAGAAGAAACACGTATGAAAAGCCTCTCATCATTGTTGGTTTATATGAGTATTACTTTAAATAATCTACCGACCGACTGATGCAACACTAGGTTTAAAAGGTTCTGTTTATACCATCTGTGAACAGCGGTTTATTTTGAAAACCAGCTTATAAAGGTCGGTGAAAACAAGCTCAGATTAACCTCCGTTTGTATCAGCTATGATGAAAACGAACAACCCTAGTAGCAAGTAATTTTGTAAATAATCTTGTTTTTTGTTTCAACTTTAATGAAAACCAACAGCTTTCAAATAAGTTAAAATAAAGAAAAAGATAGGCCACCCGGTTAGGGGTAGCGCTTACCGTTACCCTTACTACTCTTTTTTATTTGGGTTTATCGGGTTTGTCAGGCTTACCGGGGTCGTCGGGTTTGCCGGGAGGCTTATCAGGCTTTCCGTTGCCCTTGCCCCTTCCATTAGCCTTATTCTCGCTTGAACCACCGCCACGGGATATCCTACTGCCACGAGGCACCTTGCTATAACCCTTACCTCTCTCCTTCACACTCGACTTACTCTGGCCTTTCTCCAAGCTAGCCTTACCGTCGGGATACACAGTCAGATAAGTAGTCTCCTCGAGAGTCAAAACATCAACCAAGGTCTGATACTCGACCACCGTTCGAAGCTCATAGGTAGTAGGCTCAGAAACACTCGGCAAATCCAAGGTATACTCTAGGCTCACCGACTTACCACTCCGAACCTCAACGACATCCCAGATCAAGCCATAGCCAGTAAACGCACCCGAAGATGTATCCCAGGACAAGTCACCGGGGATGTGCTCCTGTACATACAACGACTTAACCGGCATACCGCCAGAGGTGAAGAAATCAAGAGTAACCCTGGCCTCTGATCCACCCTTGCCGTTGCCCACTAACTGCTCAACCCGCTTATTCAGCTTCAACGAAGCACTCACATTAGACTTGCCAGGGACAAACGGCTTGACCACGACAGTGTTAGACTCAACTGATATACCAGCGATAGAAGTCAACTCAATGACATACTCCCGTATCTCCAACACACCCACGTCCACCTTGACGTTGACATTACCCAGCTTATAGAGGACAGCCATCACATTGTAGTCCTCAGTGAACGTCGCTGAATCGGCACCTGCTAGACCAGACAAGTCGTAGTCACTGCTCACATGCACCATAAAGTCAAAATTATTATCCTCCTTCACGTTCTTCGCCACAGGAGTAACCTTCAACGTCACAGACGTCAGAATGACTGTAAAAGTAACCGACTCGGACGCAGAGTTACCGTACTCGTCGACAGCCGTAACCGTCAAAACATGTTCGCCAAGCGCCAAGGAAGCAAGGTCAATAACATCGCCATCGGCGACTGGAGTGCCATCCAAATCGGCCACCAATGAAGCGACCTCCGATTTCTCATCAAAGGCGTTGAAATCAAACACTAGGTCCTCAACGTTAGCGTACTCTCGTGCATCTTCTGGCTGGTTTAGAGTGACCACGGGCGGGACATCGTCAACAACGTTAAAGTTAACGGCCTCTTCGCCACTGTTGCCCAGGTAATCTGAAGCAATCACCCTGAACACGTGCTCTCCGAGGCTGAAGTCGAAGAGGTCCACCACCTGGCCTAAACTTGTGAGTACGTCGTCCAGATAAGCTGATATTGAGGTAACCCCGGAGACATCGTCAGTGGCGTTATAGTCCAGGGTTATGTCCTCGGTGTATGAGAAATCCCCCGTCGTGGGTGAGTTTATTGATATCTCAGGTGATGCCTTATCGATAAGGAAGGTTATTTCTGCGGTAGCGTTGTTACCGGCCAAGTCCTCCGCGTAAACATCTAGAACGTGAGTACCCTCGCCTGTTATAGGGCTTCCGCTCTCATAAGGCACTCCATCAAGCAAAACACTCGCGGTGCCAAGGTTTTCATCGTAGATATCTATATCGGCTGAAATAATCGTGTCGTAAAAGCTTCCATTCTCAACACCGGTTATCGTTATGACAGGGGGCGTAACATCCACTGTAAATACAACTATAGATGATGCGGAAGTATTCGCCAAGTCATAGGCTTTGACCTCTACTTCATGGCGGCTCTCAGTTAGGTCAGAGAATATCTTATTTGATTCGCTTATAAGTTCGGATTCTCCGCCGTCCAGTGCGATCTCTACCCTGCCTATTTCCAAGTTATCGCTGATTATCCATTCCACATTGACATCCGTTGTTGAAAGGTAGGAATTATTTTCGGGAGTTGTTACATCTATTGTGGGTGGAGTGTTATCCACTGTAAGTGAGGCGGAGTCGTCCGAAGCACTGTTTCCGGCGAGGTCATAAGCGGTGACTACAACTGAGTATGTTCCTTCTGAAAGCGGGGGCGTTACCCCCGTCGCGGTGAATATCCCGTTCCCATCTGTATCCGTTAGCTTTGTTTTAACGTCCTTGATTTCCGCAACAACCTCATCTACGACGACGTTATCAGTAATATTTGCTGTAACTGTTATAGTGTTTGAAGAGTTTGTATACAGTGGGTCAACTTCAACAGCAACTATCTGAGGTGCCTCAGCGTCTACTGAAGCTATTTTTTCGTTGTAAGGATAAAAAAGAACCCTGCCAGGTATTATAGTTGCATCTGGATACAAATCTAAAAATTCGACTGGTCCTACATCCACCAAAAATGCATTATTATTTTCATTAAGGGCTGTTATTGAAGGTAATACCACTCTAGCTGCAACAAAACCTTTGAGCAATACGAAATTTTCAATGTTGTTGTATTTTTTCTGTGATTCTGCCAATTCCTTTTCAATTTGCACCAATTTTTCGTGGTCAAGAGGAAATGGGGCGATACCTCCACCCAGAGTTGAAATGTATCTCACGGATAGTATTTGATAGCCCGAATTCTCGGCGACCTCTTCGAGTTCCTCCTCCGTTAAAGGATTCGAGAAGGTTACTGTTGTAATAATCTCATCGTTCACATGCGGAGAACCCAATAGATACGCCTGTCTTTCAATCAGTTTTTGTCTGAACGAACGCAGGATTTCGGCCGATTCCGTCTTGGGCTCACTACTGATATAAGTTTTACCATTTTTTTGAGAAACGGTTATAGTTTCATCCGCGTACTCCCAATATGTCGCATTATCGATAGTTATCTTGTTTAGTGGATCTTCTACCTGGATGGCCTCCACAACAGTAGGTAGGAGAGATAAGAAAATTACGGATATAGCTAAAATCCATCTATTCACTGTAATACCCTCCCATGATAAAGTATTCCAATCGCCATTAAGATACCAAATGACCCCACAACTTTAGTTCTAGGAGAAATCTTTCCCTTTAGGTTTGAAAGACCAAAAGTTAAAACAAATCCATATATTATTGAAAGCCAAAGCTTTTCGAATTTCCCCGATAGTGAGATGGTGCTAACCAACCAAAGTGCAAGCAGTGAAATTATGCCTACAAAGACGAAGACACTGCCCAGACTTGTCAATATCTTGGGGTACCAATCTTTAGATACAAAGGTGGCTAACAAGAAAATACTTCCTAAGAGTACAGCATAACCCTCGAAGCCACTGGGTTTATCCTTCCCACCTAAAAGCATGTAAGATAAAAATATACTGGGTATTAAAATCGTAGTTATTGACGCACCCATTACACGAACAAAATTCAGAGTATTCTTACCAAATCCAACTAAGAGGGCCAACAGGAGTGTTATACTGAACAAAACGAGGATATAATATCCACTGTTTCCGATTACATATGGGTTATAGACTCCCGTTGGGGCCCGTATTCCATGGGCTTCAAAACGGTATAGCTCTCCTATTCCATTAAAGATGATTGAAGCTATCTTAACCGCTATTGCTAGAACCACAATAAATGCCAGTTTCTCTAAGTTTTTCATTTTCCAGCCCTCTAAGAATCTACAATATTTTCCTCCATCATATACCAGTTGAATTTGCTCCAACCGACAAGTACCTTAACACCCAAAATCTCTTTGTATTGCGGAGTATACCATTTAGGATCCGGATTCACACCATATTCTGTCCTTGGAACAAATCCGCATCCTACCCACGGAAATCCGTCGCCGCAGTATTCAGACTCAGTCCATATCGTTATCTGAGTCCCAGGAACCTTCCTTGTGAAGCCGGCGTGTACCTCATATGTAAAGTCATGGTTTAAATTATCCGAAGAATAAACTTTCAGCTGTAACTCTTCGTTTTGTTTACCCTTATCCTCGCAGCCAGGCCATGTCAATATGTTTTGTTCTTCAGACGTTTGGAAGAAGGAATAGTCTCCATCGAAATTGAAATAGGCATATCCCCCAGTGCAGTTTTGATTTGCTGAATCATATTGGAACCAGTCCCAAACATCCGAATCCCTCCTGAGTTCCCACTGATAATCCACTCCACCGCTCTTGAAATAGTCCATATGATCTTTATTCCATTTGAAGTATTGCTTGAAATGAACATCTGTGGAATTTCTAAAAGTTTCACTGACTTCACTCCAGTATGTTGGCGCCCATTTTGGTATTATTGTGACCAAAACATCGTTTGAGTCCTCGCCCCCTTTATCATCCTTGACAGTTAAAGTGATATTGTGCACCTTTTTGAATCCATGGTCTATTATATTAAGACCTGGAATAGTAGGCGTCTCGCCAGTTGCCACAAACTCATTTTCACTATCCGT
>CBDUVV010000040.1:0-8593 GCA_965370755.1 uncultured archaeon
GCCAAGGATGCCCGAGCCTTCTTTGTTTCCTGCGATATGAAGGTTCTTTTTCCATGGTACTTCACTAGTCTATCGTAAATTAATATTGACCTTTGTCAAGTCTGTTTTACCGTTTATAAGCTTTTTGTTTTCAGGGGATTTTGCGAGTGATCTTCTTAATCAGCTCTGTTCTCTCCTCTTCGGGCAAGCTTTCTAGATGTGTTATCTTTTGTACCAGTTCTCGCTTCTCAGCTTCAGGCAGCCGCTCGATTCCCTTGAGAAGGGTGTCCGCGTTCATATTCGGAATTATTTCGGAGATAGATGCCGCAGGTATGAGTTCTGGGATCTCTTCTGGCATTGGGTCCATGGATATAACTTTCTTATCTATCGCGCGCCATGCAACTAACATTGCCAAGAATCCCCATCCGCCAGCTAGGGCTAACATTCCCCAATATAAATAAGCGCCAGCGACCCATAACAGGGAATATGGGAGGCTCAGCATATTTTGCGAAGATAGTACAAGTACTGAAAAGGGCAGAAGAATTAGCCCCTTTACGGCAGTGCCCCGTAATTCATCGTTGGTCAAAGAGTAGTATAAGCTCACTGGAGTTCCCATACCGGGTAGAAAGCAGGCCATTTTTTTAAGCGCCACAATACTCATCGCCATTCACCTCGTTTTTATGTTGTTAAATTAAAATTTAACTAGTAATAAAATTTAATTGACCTACTATAAAAGCTTTTTGGACTATTGACAATTTATAAAATTTTTTAATACAAGCCTTTTGGTCTTGGAAACGGATGGATTCAAGTGATTGCGTAAATTTTTTTTTAATAGAAAATTTTTTATATTGTCTATGTATGTATTAAAGAACTAACATGAAAGTTTCGATATTGTTACTGATCCTCTTACTGGTTCCGTCCATCGTCGGGGGTAGTACTATTCTCACGGCCAAGAAGACTCAGGGGGTCGTAGAATTAGATGGTAGAGCAGAAGAGGAGGATTGGAAACGGGCAGATGAACTGATTGTAACTTTGCAAGATGGCAGTATAGGCAAAGTGGACATATCCTTAAAGGCCCTATATGATCGAGAATACCTATACATTTATGCCACTTGGAAGGATCCAACGGAAAGTCTTGGAAAAAACTTATGGAAATACAATGGAACGGGCTGGAAGGCTTCCGGTGACGAAGACAGGATATCCTTTGCTTGGAACATTGACAACTCCATCGCTGGCTTCAACATAGCTGGTTGCGCTATGGTTTGCCATGGAGATAGGATGCATACCAATGCCCCCATAGAACGAGGTGATATATGGCACTGGAAGGCTTCGAGGACGAATCCTCTGGGTTATGCGGATGACGAATGGCTAGATAATACCATCGTAGAAGGATATGGGGAAGAAGAGAAAGAAGCAGCGTTGCATGGTGATGAATCCCAACTCATATACAAAACGGGCTACATAAAAAATGTTAACTCCGATGGTACCGGCCCTAAGTACTACGAGCCAAGTCCAGAAGACGAGTGGGATGCCAAATTCATTTTTTCGGATGAGGTGCTAAAGGGGGATGCAATAGAAATAAAAGACCTCACGGAATTCAGTCTAGAGGATTCGGTGCCAGGATACATCCTGCGGAGGCCAACTGGAGACCGGGGAGACATAGATGCGATGGGAGTGTGGCAAGAAGGAAGATGGGGGCTGGAATTTCGGAGGAAACTGAATACTGGCTACGGGAATGATGTCCAGTTCGACGTAACCAAGACTTACAGATTCGGCATTGCCGTGATGGACAACACTGGTGGTTTTGAGGCCTACGGAAAGGGTCACAGCATGGACCTTGGCGCTAGAACCCTTGAGTTCGGTGGGTCTGGAAGTGAAGAAGTAACACAGCTGGCTTTGATCAAGGATTATCTAACCACGGCAGGAGTCCACGCGGAGAAAACCGAGTTGGAAAAGGCGGTTTCCAATATCAACGATGCCATCATTCTCTACGACGAAATCAGGGACGTCGTAGCAAGGATAGACCCTGAACTTTACCTCTCGACAAAAAGACAATTCACCGAGGCAAAGCGCGATCCCAGCGTCGAGAGATTATTTTCGCTTTCAGATTCAATAGATATAGCGACTTTGACATTCCAAGGGAAGCGAGAGCCTCCGGAGGCATCTGCACAACTTAAGCTTTTGGTTCTGTGGGGGAAGGCCCAGCTATATGCCCTCATTTTACTAGCACTAGTATCTATTGTCCCCATTATACGGGGTATTCAAATTGGAAGGAAACCCGCTTTCAGAAGACTCGGCATATTCGCTGTAATCGTAATGATCCCCTTGTTATTTGAAGGAATAGGCAGGGTAGGAATTCTGTTTAAAATAAATTATCTGCAGAACTTTAGCTTTCTAACAAACGAATATGCTACCCTCCAGTGGGCCCTTCTCATGTTCTTCGCCCTATATATAGCCAAATTAGGCTTCGAGGATGTGGACCGGAGCATTCGGTCGATTGAGTATTCTGAGAAGAGGTATCGGAGCTTATTTGAGGCCTCACCGGTGGGCATAGCAGAAGTGGATTCAGAGGGAATAATCCTGACGTGCAATGAAGCTGCGGCTAAGATCATCAACTGTCCGGCCGAGGGTTGCAAAAACAAATCGTTTCTTGATTTAATTGTCGGTTTCGATGAAAAAGAGAAAATATCCACACATCTAAAAGACGGTGGGTCAATTAAGGATGAACTTATTACATTAGAGAACTTGGCCCAGGAGGAAGTAGTCACCAGCATTTCTTTAGAAAATATTCTTAATACAAAAGGAGATGTCGTGAGGTCAGAAATTGCAATAATGGATGTCACGGATAGAATAAAGGCAGAGGAGGAAAAGAGAAAATTAGAGGATCAGCTTGCCAGATCTGCAAGACTTGCTTCCGTAGGAAAACTTGCCACTGGGGTAGCCCATGAGATAAGTAATCCATTAACAAACATTCAGCTGGCAACTGAAATACTTTCTCAATCGAATTTGAAGGGGCGTGTAAAAGAGAGGCTAAACATCATAACCCAAAACGTCGAAATGGCCTCCACTGTGATTAGAGATCTCTTAAACTTCTCCCGCACAGGAGAATTGGCATTATTTCCCATAGACCTTGAGAAAGTTATTGAAAGCTCCATTGAAATGGTTTCTCCTAGGCTTGAAGAGATAAAGGTCATTAAGAAGTTGAATGGACTTCCCGAAATACCGGGGGATGAGAAGCAGCTCAAAGAGGTTTTTGCAAATATAATTATCAACGCCGTTCAGGCTATGCCCGAAGGGGGGAAACTGAATATAGAGACCTATATAAAGGGGGAGTTCGCCGTTGTTAGCTTCAAGGACACCGGTAGAGGTATTCCAACGGAGCAATTGGAAAAGGTCTTTGATCCTTTTTTCACTACAAAAGATGTGGGTAGTGGCACCGGCTTGGGACTTTCATTATGCTACGGCATTGTAAAGGCCCATTATGGGGATATCAAGGTAAAAAGCATCGTTGGAAAGGGAACTACAGTTACCGTGCATCTGCCACTGGAAGAGAAACCAGAAGAAAAAAATAAATGATGAAAACGGAAAAATCGAAACAACGAAAAATTGAATGGAGGCGCCAAGATGGTAAAGATACTCGTGGTCGACGATGACCCCCAGATATGTGAACAACTCTCTGAAATATTAACTAACTATGGACACGAGGTCAAATACGAGACCTCCGGGGAAAGGGCTATGAGATTAGAGGAGGATTACGACATAATCCTGTTGGATCTGGTCATGCCTAAGGTGGATGGCTTCTATCTTCTATCTCATTTCAAACGTGCGAAGCCAAGAGCCCAGGTCATTATGATCACCGCCTTTGCCACTGTCGAGAGCGCTGTCGAGGCCATGAGGCGGGGGGCTACGGATTACATTTCCAAACCCTTCAGGAGCAAGCAAATAGAGACAGCCATCCAAAGAGCCATGGAGGAAACCAAGTTTGGAAATAAGCTTGGAGAACAGAAGAAAGTTGTATTGGATACTTTCGACGATGAGCTAAAGGAAGTCCTGAATTCATTGGCCAATCCGTTGAGACATGGAATCCTAGAATTATTGAAAAATCAAGGAAAGTCCAGTTTCACGAAGATAAAGGATGCCCTTGCTATTGAGGACTCACCAAAGCTCAGCTTTCACCTAAAGAAACTCACCAATTCGGGGTTGCTAGAGCAGGGCCCGGACAAAAATTACCGTCTCAGTGAGAAAGGGGAAGATGTGGTAGAGACGCTTGAGGAATTGAAGGGCAAGATGCGGTGATGGATTTCCGGATAAAAGAGTAGCAGTTAACGTGTATTTCGTTCGTATTTTGGGCTTCTCTCAGCGTAGGCTAAACTAAATAGGCCAATGTTTAAATGATTTTAAAATTAAAATAAAATTTACTTTAACTTTAAATAAAAAGAGGCTCTCCTAAAGTGGAGTGGGTAAGTAAATGGGTTTTCGTGAAAAGACGGCAGTAGGCGTATCCAAAATATTCGGCACAGCCAAGAGACATCTCATCATAACAACCTTCCTTTTCGTCATATTCCTATTAGTGGGGTCGTACGCGGGCTATGAAACCACCCGTTGGCTCGAGACACCGGAGTTTTGCTCAATTGCCGTGTGCCATAAGTCCATGTATCCTTATTCAGAATTATATAGACAGTCTGCCCACGGCCAAAGGAACATGGAATACAAGTGCATGGAGTGCCATGGTGAGACGAGGCTCGGGACCATTGAAAACAAGTTTGCCGGGGTGCTGCTATCCCATGCTATCGATTCGCCACCAGCCTTTATCGCCCTCTTCCAAGGCAAGACTTCCGACCCAGAGTTCGATCCCTTTTATCCTCGAGTGGTAAGTGAAAGGTGCCTGCGTTGTCATGCTCCAGAGGCAGAGGGCTTCAACACTTATCCGGTTACCGCGCAAGACCATTCCGAACCCATTGATGTTTCCGAGCAGTTCGAGTGGGTCCTAGAGAATCCACGGGGCTCGAAGTATGAGTGCAAGAACTGTCATTCTTTCATCACCCATCCGAGCGATACAAAACTCATACCCACTGAGAGGGGAGAGAAATACGAATACACCCACCCAGGTTTCCCTAGGTTGGACTTCGGGACCTGGCAGCAGAGCCACTGGCATCTCCTGAGGAATGGTGGTAACGGCGACCTCGAATTCATTTATTCACGAGAAAACGAGGGAGAAACCTATGAGGTAACCTCTCGGTCCCTAGTAGTTAATGGTGAACTGAGGCATTTGGATACGAGTATGTGCAAGATATGCCATAAGTTGGAGAGACTGAGACCTGAGAACATGGATGGGAAGTGTCAGGGATGCCATAACCAGGGGGAGATCACCCTATACGAGCACGAGCCCCATATACACATCCCGAATCCCAACGATTTCATAGGCGCCAAAGGGATCATAGGCAGTGAGGGTCAAGATGAACACTAGGGCTTTAAAAACGAAGTTTGTATTGATAGCTCTAGTATTGGTAGTCCTTGCTAGCGCTGCCTTAGGTGTATTGAAACATGCCAGCACCGCGAGGGCCCAATATACGGGCCCGATGAAAGAGCTTAAGGGAGTGGGCGTGTGCTTCGAGTGTCACGAACCAGAACAGACCCTAAGCTTCCACTATCCAGATAGGGTAATGGCCATCGAGGAGGGTAAGGACATGAGGCGCAGGATCTGCGTAGACTGTCATGGGCCAGGAGGGAACGATCCAGATAGACAGATGACTGACCCACGGGATATTCGATGGGTGGAGGATGGGAGCTACTTCTGGGTCGAACCGGATTCAATCCACGCAATCCACGGTAAGAAAATCGAAATCGGGGCGTTAGAGTGCCAGACGTGCCATCAAATAAAAGACAACGACCCCACCAAACTCGGGGAGTTCCCGGTATTACCGCAACCCAACCCCGGGCAGGTCCTTGTTTGTCAGATATGCCATCTCCCAAGCGACCAGGGGAACTACATAACGATTCACATCACCTCCGGGCAACAGGTGTGCGCAACCTGCCACACAGGTGATCTAAAGGAGATTCATAAGAGGGCGACCACCGAACTAGGGCAGATATTCTAAATAAGCAATCGACATAAAAGTTTAAAGAAACGATTTTTAAGCCCAATTTTAGGGCTATGACTCATAGAAGGCAGTTTTCGTGATCTATGGCCTCCGGCTCGCAGATATCGACGCATGCACAGCAATCTATACAGTCATCGGGGTTAACGGGCTTGGCCTTCCCTGCGACCATGGAGAAGACACTGGCAGAGCAAGCACTCTCGCAGTCGCCGCATCCATTACATTTCTTCGAGTCCACTGTTATCCTGGCCATGCCACCAAGATGGCTCCCGCTGAATTTAAAACTTTCTCGAGTCTCGGGCGCCTGGATATGAACCATGGTTGTTTAAAGTGCGTATCACGAACTATGGATGGCATTTTCTTTCAGCAACCCTTAAATACCCCTTTTTTCATTTGGGATACGATGACCCGGAAAACCAAGAAGAAGTTACCCCGCAAGAAGACCGAAAGCGAAATCGCCTGGCTCAAGATTAAAAACAAATATCCGAATTGCTCCGGCAGCTACCCTGAATGTCCACCGGACATCGAGGATAAGGTAAATCCTCCGGAAGAGTGTAGACTCTGCCCCGTCTATATGGAGTGGAAAAGATAGGAGCAGAGCTCTATTCTTGTGCCCTTCCACCTTGGAGGGACGGCAGGATCAGGAAGAGTAGTACCACGAGGAGAACTATAACAAAAACTTCCCTTATTCCAAATAAAACCATTATCTACTTACCTCATCCAGTCTCTTTATCAACCAACCCATGTCCAGGGACGCGAGCATTGGGCCTGCTTTCGGTCCGCGCTTTCTACCAAGCACTGCAAGATATAGTGTTTCGAAGGCCTTGCCCCGGGGTAAACCCTTCTCCTTGGCGGACTTAAATATTTCCGCGTGGATTTGCTCGGGGCTGTGGTCGGCCTTCAGCCATTCTGCAAAGCCTGCTAAGAAGGCCTTTTGGTCCACCGAGAGTTGGTCCTTTATCTCCGAAACCCGCTTTGAGTCGAATCGTTCTTCTGGAGGTGTATGTTTTTTAGACCAATTGCCAGCGTATCCTATCCTCTCTAAGAGCTCCTCTTTCAGTTCTTCTTCATAGTGTCCTGAGCGTTCAAGGCTCGAGACTATACCTTCATCGTTGGAGTAGGCTTGAGAGACCAGCGCTGCGTGGGAGAAGGGAAGCTTTAAGGGCCTCTTTACCTCTGCCAACTGAGAGAGCTCATACAACCTCTTCATATGAGCAGCCTCGCGCTCGTTTTCCACCGTTTCTTCTCCGTGGTATAACCTCGCGTGGCGGTCGAACTCGTCGTAGCGGTTTGGAAGCTCGCTCCAGGAAAAGCTCCTTGTCTTCATCAACTTCTTGTTGTAGAAAAACCTCAGCAGCTCAGGTGGCGCCATCTCCAGCCATTCCCTTGGGTAAACCACATTACCGAGGGATGCTGACATCTTCGTGCCGTCTATCATGATGTGCTCGTAGAAGATGGGCGTGGGTGCTGGCTGATCCAATATCCGCTCTGCGATCTCAGAGTTTATCCACCAGGCACTGCTCGGCACCACGTACTCCTTGCCAGCACCTTCCGCGGCAACGTCCCACCTGGCCCATTCTGCGGCCCACTCGCCCTTCCACATGAGCTTCCCATCGCCGCTGAGAGGGTCTTTCTCGTCCTCGTGACCACATCCTTGGGCCGTGCTCTTCGCGAACTTATAATCCTTGCAGACGTAGTGGACCTTGTCATCTTTTACATTTACCCTGGGCGTGATTATCTTACCGCAATTATCGCAGATGGGCGTCCAGGGTATCCAGTCCTCTGGTAGAGGGTGATCGCGGTATCTGTTCTGTATCTCTATCATCTCGGTCAAGTGGTCCAAACTGGCCTTGATGTACTTCGTAAATATCCCCTTCTTGTATTCCTCTTTCATGGAATACCGTTTCATTTCGACAGCGATGAACTCGGGCAAAACCTGCATGTATTCTGAGATGTGGTGTTCGGCGTAAGATGAATGACAATCCCACGGGTCTGGGATGTTCGAGACCGGGCAACCGATGTATTCCTCATATTCCTTGGGCACGCCTTCAGGTATCCGGCGCAACGGGTCCATGTCCTCCGCTACCCAGATTAATTCGGCGTCATAGCCTTTGTCTAGAAGGGCCCTAACAACTGTCTCGCCGCGGATAGTATCGCTTAACCTCCCGATGTGCAGGGTACCAGAAATTGATGCAGAGGTCTTGACTATGAATTTTTTCCTCTCAAACTCCTTATCAACGTATACGTATTTCTTCAGCGAGATTATTTCCTCGGCCTTTTGATCAGCCCAAAACAAGCCCTTCATTCGGGGTACCTTCAGAACAGCTTCTCAAGCTTCTCGACCTTCTTTCGGAGATCGTCCCTCTCTATCTCCAACTTCGAGAACCTATCCTTGAGGATGTCCAGCTCCTCCTCCCGTTTATTCAATTTGTTGCTCTTCTCGGTGAGTTCCTTCTCTTTTTCGTCTACGTAAACCTTTAGGGTTTTGGCCTCTATCTCCAGGTCCTTAGTCCTTT
>CBDUVV010000041.1:0-8512 GCA_965370755.1 uncultured archaeon
TGGCCAGTTCTTTGAGAAGCATCTCCATGGTCATCCCTACTGAGCCTTCCAGTGAATTTTCCACAGGCACGATTCCGTAATCGGCCTTCCCCGAAGCGACCTTTTCGAACACCTCCTCTATATCGCCTGCTAGTAAGAAATTCGAATTTTTGAAGAACCTCGCTGCAGCCTCTTCGCTGAAAGTTCCCCGCGGTCCAAGGATGGCGACTTTTACTGTCTCAGGCTTCAAATGCTACTCCCTCCGCCGCTTATTAAACTTCGATTGAACGTCCTTGCTGTATTCCAAAACTAGTCTCACGACCTTCTCTAGGAACGACGTCTCGATTTCGTCGGCTGAATTCATCCAATTGGCTAAAACATCTTCTTCCCTATTACCGTCTTTAATTTCAAGGCCATGCGATTTCTTTAGTTTTGCAATCTCCCCAACTATTTCGAATCTCTTCTCCAGCAGTCCGATTAGCTTCTGATCTATTTCATCTATATTATCTCTGAGTTCCTTGAGATTCATGACAGTCAAGCCCATATTTCTATTTACTGATTTTTGATAAAGTCTCTGGAGATATTTAGACGAATTAAAATAGTGTCATCACGATAAAAAACTTTTGAACCCTTGTAGTATTTCATTGAGTCGGTACATCTTCGATTTTCACATATTGGACATCGTAGCGATGTTCTAGGTTTGATAGGAAGTTGTCAAATCCTGCCAAGGTGGACTCGTTCAGCTTATGGGGGTGTAAGAAGAGGACGAGGGGAACGCCCGCCTTCACGTAATTCTCAGTTATGTTATAGAGGGTATTTGGAATATTGAGTCTCGCTTCAGAGGCGGTTACCGGTATTTCTACGATCCCATTTTCGATGTAATGCGCCCGTGGGTTTGAGAAATCCTGGTAAACGCTGCTATCTATCTCCATCCCGGCCTCATTTAAAACATCGAAATATCTTTTATCCACGGTCCAATTTACTACCAACGAAGGGCTTCTGAAAAGCCTAGGGATTGTAGCGTTATCTACGGCGTTCATTATCTCAAGTTGGGTCCGCTTCAAATCCGAATAAAAAGCAGACTTCGTTTTGAAACTGTGCACCCAAACATACTCTGACGAGGTATTATACACTTCAGCTATCATCCCTGCATCTTCTTTCTCGAAGATTGGGAAATTGTGGTAATACGTATGGACACCCAAAGAGTGCCCCCGTTTGAAAATCTCTTGGACGCTCTCTGGTTTCCTTCTTGCAGTAATCCCCAGGATAAAAAAGGTGGCATTTGTGTCATGTTTCTCCAATATGCGAAATATCTCTGGCAGGTTCCTCTCCCCTTCGTCGGTGCCCATATCCTCGTAGTCAAAACTCAAAGCCACAACGAGGGTTTTTTTACGTTCGGGTAAGTTCACGTCAACGAGGGATTTTTTACTGTTGGGTGGGCTCACATCGGAATTGGGTAAAAGGTAGTAGATCCCAAGGGTTAATATAAGGAGGACAAATGCGATGGTCTTTATAGACATTGACTCAGCCGAGCTCTTCTCTGCGGCCCCTTAGGAATATGAAAAAGAGCAGAGCGAGTATTACAGCCCCAGCGATGGTGAGATACTTTTTGACATCCGTTGGAGCAGGACCTGCGCCCATACCTGTAACTTTGGCGCCCAGCCTAGTCAAACTATTCAGAGCTATTTCAGCGCTCAATTGAGCGGTATCGATATCTCCCTTTTGGTGAGCATCATCAGCAAGGTTTATCTGGGCTTTGATATCCTGCAGTTCTGCCTCTACTTCGACAGTATTGACCCCTTTCCCACTGAGAGAAGCAATCAATAATCGAACCCGATTGAATTCATCCCAAGCATCGTCGATGTCGCTAACCGTTTGTAATATCTCCTTATCAGATACTGTCAGCGTCAGAGTTCCGTCATTTTGGGTTGTTTCGTTTTCTCCTTTATATCGCACATGGGTTTTTACATCTAACACGGTTATAGTAGTCAGCTTCGTGACTTGCGGGGCAAAGCCATTTACCCTGATTTCGACTTCCTTGACACCTTCTGAGGGGAGTGGAATCTGAATTTGAGGAAGACCGTAGTCCTCATATTCTCCATCTATTATCACTTCTATTCTAGGCCTTTCCAATTCCACGATAATTTCTAGAGTAGCCTCCTCTGGATACGGCGTAAATCCATTGAGCTTCATAGTGGCTATTATGGGTTGATCTACCCGCGCTGAAATAGATGGGGATACTTCAGAAGTAGTGGCTCTGAGATAATCGGTAGCGGCAAATGCTAAACCTGTATTGAAGATTATAAAAAAAACAAGTAAGGCCAGAATACTCTTCTTCATCACACTATCTCCTTCTTTAGAACAACGGCTTTATATCACCCAACAGATCATCCAATTCGGTTGATGTTCGCTTCTCTTCACCTTCTTCGATTAAAAACCTTTTTGTGATGTCCTCTAGACCCGTTATAGTCAATCCTATATTTAAATATTTAGAATTCGGCTCATCCTTTAGAACGAAGTCCAACTCGGCATCGAACCGTCCTTTCACCCATTCCCTTGCGAAGCTTTGACCATAAACATTCCGCATGTCGCCATTTATGATAAGATTAAATTTCTCGGCCTTTTCAACGTTCATATAAACGTGGTCCTTGAGCAATTTGTCAAGGATGTCTTTTATGGAGGTATGTTCGCTACGGAGTCTGATGAATCCAATGGTGCCTATTTTGCCCTTAATCAATCGCAGTATTTCATGAGATTCTACGGAGTTCAAAAAATTAAAGATAGCCACGTTTATGGTCCTTTGAGTTTTGAAGATATCTTCGCCTCTGTCGGCTAACACGGTATTATCCAATAGCAAAGTGCCGTCCAAACGATTGGTTATTTCATCCAATTTCTGGTATGTGTTCTTCATATACAGGGTCCCTTCCATCTTAGAGGGTAGCATAAGAACTCCGATAATGGGCACGTTGTAGGTAATTTTAATTTTTTCGACAAGTATTGGTAGGCCACCGGTTCCCGTTCCACCGCCCATACCAGCTATGACGAAGAACATGTCGGGTTTTTTTATATTTGCCCGTCTGACAGCATTCATCGCAAGCTCCGATTCTTCTTGCATAATCTTCTGCCCAATCTCAACGTCCCCCCCCGCACCATGCCCCTTGGCGCGACTGCTGCCGATAAGAACCCTATTTTGAGCAGGTATAGAATTTAATTTCTCTAGGGCGTCGGATGTATCGATGGCGACCCCCCTTATCTCGCTGCCGCCTTTGGATAAGATGCTAATCAGATTGCCTATTAGATCCTTCCTAAAAAAAGCTTCAACTACTTTGCATCCGGCACCTCCGATGCCAACGAGAGAAAGCATCTTGTATTACACCTTAGAGGGAATCGATATCGCCGAGGAGGTAGTCTAAACCGTCCTCTCCATCCTTTTCTGCACTGCCTCCAACCCGGCCTTGTATCAGCTTGGCCTTTTCCAACATCCCTTTAATCCTAGGGGCGTTTGCGATACCAGCCAGAAGCACCACACAGCCCACGTAGTTGCTCTTGATAAGTGGATAGTCACCCCCTCTTACTTCGGTTCCTGAGATGGTGCCTTCGAGCCATTCTCGCGCCTTTTCGATTCCCTTCCTATCAAGTTGCCCCGGTGGGCCGGCTATAATAATCAGGGCCTTATTTGCAGTTGAGTATTCGCAGGGAAGGAGCAATCTACCTTTAACCGCACGCTTCACCACTGACAAAATTCGAGATGCCTTCCCGATCTCGTATTGTTTTTTCCTGAAAAGTCGTGTGAGCATTCCATCCCGTTTCACCATTTCTGAGGCATATCCAATGCTGCATATCGCGCCGCCCTTAAGCGTGTTTATTATCTCAGAGGCATCGACAACCATCTCGGGGGTCTGTTTCCTGGACCTTATCTCACCAGCTCGGCAGATTATCCCAAGCCTCTTTACGATCTCAGCGTTAATTCTATCATAAGCCTGACGTACGCTCTCACCAGAGCGAAGGAACGCACCATTATCTACAGTTATTGTGGCATCGCAGCTCGGGAGGAGAGCTTTAAGGCTTCTGGCGGCATTTAAGGTATAAATATCCCCCTCATTTTCAGCCGGTAGAACTCCAACCCCATATACGGGCTCATCGAACACTCTCTTTATTTCCCTTGCAACGACGGGCGCTGCTCCGCTTCCGGTCCCACCCCCAAGCCCTGCAATAACAAAGAAGGCGTCGATATTGCTTACATTCGAATGGGAAATCCGATTGAGTATTATTTCCACTTCATCTTTTGCTATTTCGGCCCCTTTTTTATTATCAGCACCGACTCCATGGCCTTTGACTGCAGTCTCTCCCAGTAGAATCCGATCCTCCTTAGGAATGACCTCTAAACCCATTAAATCGGATACCGCTGTGTTTACCGCGATGCACTCGAATGTATGGGGAACATTACTTTTTCTATCTTCATCCAGGAAGCTATCGGCAACTTTACCTCCAGCTTGACCTAATCCGATTACCAAGGCCTTCATTATGAACCTCCATTACAAGCGAAATTTTATTGAATAACTCTGGCGCCAGCCATATAATGTTTTCTGTACTCAATATTCTACGTTTAAATCCTATAATTTTCCTTTAAATAGTCCATCGGTATTGGACTCAGGAAAGAAGTTATGGTCAACTATAAAAAGCCTAGGTTCGATTTCCTCAATGATTTTGATGAAACCATACCAATAAATGATCATACCTTCCCCAAACATGTTCAAACAACTCGAATATTGCTTTTTAATGTAATATTTGTGAAGTTCTTCATCTCCGAAGCTCGCCTTGCTTTCGATCCAATTAACTGAGCGATCATCAATGGTCATGGTGTCCTCAATTACGAAGTCCGGTGTCTTTATACCGGTACCTCGCGATGCAGCCTCTGGCTTAAAGGCAATTCTTCGCTCAATGAGCCAATTGCTTATTATGGACTCTCCTAACTTCCCTCTAGCAAACTGAATTCTATGCGCGGAGGGGGAATATATCTCATCTTCCTTTAGAGCGGCCACGACTTCGGAACGCAATCTCAAATCATTGATATTCGAAGGATCTTTTAGTGCCCTCTTTCTACCTTTATCAGAAAAACCAAACTCTTTTAACAATATTGAGGCTATTAGAGTGGGGGGGAAGTTCAATTTCTTTGATATTGATAAAATTTCTTCCCCATTTTCCCAAAGATTTTTTATCATGTGAGAATTTTTCTTGATTTCTTGAGAGTGTCTTCTCACATCCCGTACGATCTTCTGGTGCAAGATTATGGTTAACACTGCTTCTTGTATTCTATAATACTTGGATAATGATTGGATGTTGGAGGAGTCTAGTCTTTTGTATAGCTCGTGGTATTCGCTTGCCTCCATAACCTAAAGTTGATAAACGAAGTTATTTAATACAATCTTTTGGCAGCTACCATGAAGATAAAGAACCAAAGCAAAAATAATCTTATATGTAAGGCGAAAGAGGCGAGGGGGATAATCGGTCGAGCTCAGGGACTAATGTTAAAACGAAAATTGGATCCGGAAAGTGGCTTGCTGATGAAATTTCCATATCGGAACGTGGTGCATTCGCTATTCATGAGGTTTGGCATCGACCTTATTTTCCTCGATTCTCAGAAAAAAGTGGTGGAACTCCAAACTTTGAAGCCGTGGAAATTCTATAAACCTAAAAAAACATGCCGTTGGTTAATCGAAGTCAATCAAGGTGTGATAGAAGAGAAAAATGTGGAAATAGACGATGAAATAGAATTTCTTCCGTAATACTTCTTTTAAAAATGGGCGAACGTTCACTATTAATTTTTCAGATATCTAATTTATTTGGCATAATTTAGTTGAAATATTTTTCAAATGCAGCATCATTTTTTTATTTTTACTAGGACCCAACCAAAACTTTTTTATATATCCTCTGTCTTAGAACCCTGTTAGGAGGTAGGAGAGATTATGACATATTATGTAAATGGACTTGAATATCTTGGAAGAGAGGTTAAGATAAAAGGGAAAACCATGAAGGGTGTAGAAGCAAAGAGGTTTGTAACTCTCAAAAAAACCGACAGCATGCCCTCTCGTGATGAAGTAGTAAGCTTAGGCAAGTCGAAGGGCGGCGTTAAGAAAGTTTGGGTCATGCAGATGGAAGGAAATAAGTGGAAGAAGGCGATGGATGTAGTCGACCTTTAAGACGCTTTTTCCTTTTTTATGGGTGCTCCTCAACCCATACTTCCCCGTCAGAAGTAAATTCCTTTTTCCATATGGGCACCCTCATTTTTAATTCCTTAATGCACCATTGGCAGGCCTCGAAGGCATTAGCTCTATGTTGAGCAGCAGCAACAATTAACACAACATTTTGGCCCGCCGCAAGTTCTCCATACCGATGAATAATACGTAATTCGATTAGACCGAATTTCTCTATTGCATTTTCCCTAAGTTTTTTCAATTCTTTTAAGGCCATTTCAGAATAGTGTTCGTAGATGAGCTTATCTACGTCTTTCCCCTTTGAGAAATCTCTTACTGTGCCTAAGAAGACCACGATGCCGCCTATCCTCTTGGACAACGATTTGATCTCATTTACCACGGCTTCCATCGAAAAATCCTCAGGTTGAAGTATCACCGGGTCCATTTCATTCATCCACCAGAAACAGGAGGGAAAATTGCGATTTCATCACCTGCATGAATAATTGATTCGGGTTTGACTACCTCCTGGTTAACCGCGACGATAGCAGTTCCACCCATCAATAGTTCATTTAAACCTTCAAGGGATTCAGTTAGTTCATTGATAATCTGGGCAACCGTGGTTTGATCACCAATTTCAAGACTCATTTCATCCATACCAGTTTTTTCTCTGAACCCGGCAAAAAACCTGATTTTCACATGTCCCATAAAACGGCCCCATCATTCTATTGTTGCATGACGTGATCTTAGATCTTCTTCGCTCTTGCCCAGCCTCGTCATCATCTCAACTATGAGCGCATCGAGAAAAATTAATACGGATACTTCGAATAGAGTCCCAAGCGGGGCGAGGGTAAAGTGTTCTCCTTTTATCTGTCTAAGAAGGAAGTCCTTTTCTCCTTTTAATTTAGTACGGCCCTCTATTTTCACCGTAAGATCCGTCAACTTACCCAGAGTTGAATTTGGATAGGTGGTGATACATATTACCCTCGTTCCAGCGTCCTTCGCTATCTTGGCCGAATTCACGGGAATGGTGGTCTCTCCAGAACCGGAGATGACTATGAGCACATCCTCTTTTTCTATACCTGGTGTGATTACGTCGCCGATGACATAGACGTTTATCCCAAGATGCATGAGACGCATGCTGAATGCCTTCCCCACAAGGCCGCTTCTGCCAGCTCCATACACGAAAACTTTTTTGGCCTCCATAATGTACTCGATCATCCGGTTGACTTCATCCTCATCAATGGACTTGGCTATCCTCTTGACGTGGTCCGATATACTCACCATAGATTCCTGAAGGAGGTCCATGTCTAACACCTAGCGGAGTGGATTATAAATCATTTTTGTTCATAGGACAGTATTTGTAGACACATTTAGAGTGATCGGCGGGAATCGGCGTCAAGCTTTTTTCGCCTCTGATAGATTCAAAAAGGGATATCGCTTTGGACATCTCTTCTTTCGAGCCCTCCAGAATAAACGTCTTAGCTCCTTCTCCGCCCCCAATGCCGCCGGAGCCAATGCAAATAGCATCCACACCAAATAGGATTCCAAATGCATCTAGCTCAGTGATAATCTCACCGGACACGGGCATTATACCAACGGGAACCCCATCAGAATAATCCATCTCATATATCCCTGCTATGTTCGAGGCATCTGACACGGAGTGTGGTACTAACTTCTCGAGTCCTATTGGCAGCACCAAGCTAACACCTTTGGCCTTTAAGATTCCAAGTACTTCGCCTATTGTCCCCCCAGTTAAACTGGCCAGCATGACGCCGGCTATGCCATCATAATCTAGGGCGTTGGCTCCTTTGATGAAGACATCTCCTGCCCCCATTCTTTTAGCGACCTCCACCAAAGGTTCGTCGACCATATTTCCATTTTCTAATACCACGCTTTTTATCCGCTCCCCGTGCGGTACAATACAAGCGCCCTCTTCATAGATGAATCCCGCCACATACCTTTCTTTCTCCAGGTTGTCCTTTGTAATCTCTTCAACTACATACGCATTTGTGGAGCCAATGCCTATCGCCACTATCCCCTCCTTTAGTGCCTTTTTTACTAAGGGATGTTCCTTGGTTGCTTTGGCAATAAGTCTCTTAGACTCGGAGATCGTTAGAGTTATTTGGGCTTTCATTAATCAATCCTCTCACGAATGTGCTCAATTTTGCAACCGGTCTCCTTAACTAATTTTTTTACGGCTTTCAAACCCTTATCGCGGTCTTTTTTTGTCCCAACTAAATAGAAGCGCATAAAAGAAGGCATTTTCTCTTCGACGCCCGCTTTTAAAGCAGCAAAAGATACTTCACAATGCATGACCTCCACATCGCTGTAGCTTACGG
>CBDUVV010000042.1:0-8476 GCA_965370755.1 uncultured archaeon
CCAAAGCCCCCTGGTACGAGAATCCCGTGAGCGTCGTCCAAGACCTTCAATCGAGATGGGTCATCCTCCAGATCTAGGGATTCGACCCAAAGGGGTTCTACCCTGGCGTCGAGGGCGTAGCCAGCGTGCTTAAGCGCCTCAACGATGCTGATATAAGAATCTCTCAGATTCGTGTATTTTCCAACTATCCCTATCCTCACGTCCCGCTTCAGATTCTTTGTCCGGCTGATGAACTCCTTCCATTCCTTTATATCGTAGCCCTTCTCCCTGAGGTTGAGCTTAGAAAGAAGGTTGTCTCCAAGGCCTTGATCTTCCATTACCAATGGTACTTCGTAGACGCTATCCACGTCGTGGTTGCTGACCACATCCATCTTGCCCACGTCGCAGAACAATGCGAGCTTGGCTTTGGTGTCATCCAACAGTGGCGATTCGGTTCTGCATATAACTATGTCCGGCTGAATGCCCAGGCTTCGTAACTCCTTCACGCTATGCTGCGTCGGCTTGGTCTTCTGTTCGCCCACAGCCTTTAGTGTGGGGACCAAGGTGACGTGCACGAAGAGGACGTTCTCTTTGCCGTTCTCCATCCGCATTTGCCTTAGTGCCTCTAGGAAAGGCATGCCCTCTATGTCGCCGGTGGTGCCGCCGATCTCAACCAAAAGGACATCAGGATTGTTGATCCTGGCTATATCGTAGATTTCGCGTTTTATCTCGTCAGTGATATGAGGTATTATCTGCACAGTCTGACCAAGGTATTTACCCTTTCGCTCCCCCTCTAAAACCTGCAGGTATACCTTGCCCGTTGTGATATTATGGGCCTTGTCGAGCTCAATGTCAAGGAAGCGCTCGTAGTGCCCGAAATCCAGGTCCGCCTCGTAGCCATCCTTGGTCACCCAAACCTCGCCGTGTTGGAAGGGGTTCATGAGGCCGGGGTCCACGTTTAGATAGGGGTCTATCTTGCATATGTCGACCTTCAGCCCTCTGGCCCTGAGCAGCTTGCCTATAGCCGCAGCGGCAACACCCTTGCCCAAACCGGAGAGGACACCCCCGGTTACTATAATATAATTGGTCAAAGCTTTTCCTCCCTCAGATCTATCATGTCATACAGCCCCGGTCCAGTTGAGATGAGAGTCACTGGTACTTCCAACTTTTCCTCTACATCCTCAACGAATTCCTTAGCTTTAGTTGATAGCTTAGAGAATTCGTTAACTCCAGTGCAATCTCTGTCTACATAGTCAATGCAAGTTAGTGCTATCTGACTAGTGGAATTTACCATAACCGAATATTTGGCATTCTCGAAGTCGAAAGCGCCCGAGCGCCTCTTCCTGCCAGTTACGGTTCCGTATTCTTCAATGCCAAGTCGTTTCTCTTCTTCTTCAGAGAGCAGTGTGGGAAACGGTCCTTCGCCTACTCTCGTGGGAAATGATTTGAAGATAGTAATCACGTCTTTCACATTCCGCGGTCCAAGGCCCACATCAACGGCGGCCGAACTGGCGCTGGTATCCTTAGATGTAACAAAAGGATAAGTCCCATAGAATAAAGACAACCCGAAACCCTGGGAACCCTCGATATATACCTTCTTCCCGTCCTTCAAACCCTGGTTGACCTCCAGAGCCACGTCCGTAATATATGATTTTAGTTCATCGATCTCGCTCGCAAGCTTCAAAACCCTCTTGGCTCTATCCATGTTGGCTGGTCCACATCCGGTACCGGTGCTTCCGATGGTGCCCTTGAGGTGCTCCGAGCCCTTATCCCGGGTAATGTGGTCTTCCTCTATAATGCCGCATCGCTTGTCAACACCTATCCTATTTCCTACCCCCAGATCAGAGATTTCTTTTATCAGCACACCAGGATTTATGAGCACTCCAGCCCCTATGAGGAGTCTAGCTTTAGGCTGAACGAAACCGGAGGGCATGAGCCTCAAGCCATATTTTTTCCCATCCACAGTTACCGTATGCCCCGCATTGGGTCCGACTCCAGCTCTCGCCACAATGTCCGGCTCATCATTTTTGCAAAGATATGCCATTACCTTGCCTTTCCCTTCATCACCCCATTGTCCGCCTACGATTATCATGACCATGGCATCACCGTATCATCTGTCGAAGAAAACCAATAACCCAGCCCCCAAGTCTCAAAATTCCATGAAAAAACTGTTCCCATTTCAAACCAACAGTAGGACTTGATTGACTGGATTTTAATATAAAATTTGTGTTGTAAATAGACTCTTCGACGCGCCTTGAAAAGCCGCCAATAGATGATTTTGATGTAGGGGACAAACCTCCAGGACTTAGAAAGAGTGGACAAATCGCTTGAAATCATACAATACGTTAAATACTCAGAGAAATTAATACGCCTCCCACATGCGCACCTACGCCTTGATACCTGTAAAGCTTCACGGGGCCAAGACACGATTGGAAGCGACATTATCCATTGGGGAACGGACAGAGCTTGTAAAGTGTATGTTACTTGATGTGATGGACGCCGTGAAAAACATGGATGGAATTGTGATGATAGGGCCAAAGGAAGTGGAGGAAGTTCTCAGCGGGTATGATTTTGAACTCAGTGTTGAAGAGGAGGCAAAGGGGCTTAACAACGCCGTTAGGGCAGGTAATAAGAGGGCAATGGAGATGGGCGCTGATTCAACCCTTTTTATTCCGGCTGACACCCCCTTGATGCAGGAGAGTCATATCCAAGAAATCCTGGAATTGGGGAAAAAACATCCACTCATAATATCTCCTTCTCGAAGAGGTGGGACGGGGATCTTATACAGAAGACCGCCGGATATCATCGATGAGCGGTTCACTAGTAGAAGCTACAGTGATTATCTGACGGAGGCAAAGGAGATGGAAGTAGAAGTCTGCGTTTACGATTCTTTCGCATTGTCATTGGATATTGATACATTGGGGGACATCAAGGAGTTCATGGTGCACGGCGCAGGTACGAAGGCGCATACCTTCTTGAATAAACTAAGGAAGTGGTAAACGATGATCTTATGAGGGTCTGTCGCCAAGGGTGACTTTGGTGGTATATTCCTCGCCGTCCCTGAGGTATTTAACTTCTATACCATCCCCCACGTCATACTCCAGTATTATGTCTATAAGTTTATTTATCGTCTCTACCTCTCGCCCATCCATCTCGGTTATTATATCACCGGATGTGAACCGCGTGGAGCCCATTCGATCTTCTGATCCTTTTAACCCTGCGTCATCTGCAGGGCTTTCCGAAATAACATCCACCAACAGCACACCGCTTGTCACGCTCAGGTTGAGTTCCTCTGCTAGGTCAGGCGTAATGCTTGTCCCGGTAATCCCAAGCCAAGGGTAGGATACGTGTCCTTTTTCTATGAGGTCATTGGACACTTCTTTGGCAGTATTTATCGGCACAGCAAAGCCAATTCCCTGGAATCCTTCAGACGATGATATTATTGCAGTATTTATCCCTACCACATCGCCCTTAGAATTCAGAAGGGGTCCTCCGCTGTTCCCAGGATTGACAGCTGCATCGGTCTGAATTATCCCTCTGATGACGAAGCCATTCGAAGCTTCGAGGGTCCTATTCAGGGCGCTTATGACTCCCACTGTAACGGTGTTTTCTAGTCGATAGGGATTTCCTATGGCAATAGCCATCTGGCCAGGCTTTAGGCTATTGGAGTCACCTAAAGTAGCTGGACTCAGATCGAAGGACGGGCTTATCTTAAGCACTGCTATGTCGGAGCTAGGGTCGGTTCCAATCAACTCGGCTCGGAGCTCGTCGCCATTGTACAGGGTGATCCTTATCTCCTCGGCGTCCTCGATCACATGATCGTTGGTGATGACATATCCGTCCTTGCTGATGATGACACCAGAGCCCGCGCCCTCCACTGGTACTAATCTCATGAAAAAGTCCCTCTCCAGAGCTCTTGAGGTGACGAATACCACGGATTCCTGTGCGCCCTCAAAGATGGCTGTTACGAGGGCTTCATTTGTTGTGGTCCCGTTTACTACTAAGGTTTTAACTGATGGAGGTGGGATCTTTGATATGGCCCTATCCACGTAGATGGCGGTGCCGCCCAGTAAGATGAGCCCGGTAAAAAGCGCACTGATTAATGCTACAGCAACGTATCTCCTCGTTTCACCCATACTAATACACCACTATCTTCCCGTAATAAATTTAAATAGTTATTTAGGCATTGCCTCTAATTGATGATATCAGGGGATGAGATATCTCAAGTGGCCGAAAAATATGGCGAAAATGTTTCAGTCGGCGTTCTCGGTAGCCACTCGGCTCTCGAAATAGCTCACGGAGCCAAACAGGAAGGGCTGAATACCATAGTCATCTGCCAAGAGGGAAGGGAGAAGACTTACACAAAATATTACAAGAACCTATTTGACGAGGCGCTGGTATTGGAGCGATTCTCTGATATGGTGGAGGAGGAAAACCAGGAGAAGCTTCGAGAGTTGAATACTGTCTTCATACCCAGCAGGTCATTCTCGGTATATGTCGGCTACGACGACATAGAGAATAGATTCAACGTGCCGATGTTGGGAAATCGCTTCATGCTGAGATGTGAGGAGCGCTCCGAACCAAGAAACCAATATCACCTACTCCAAAAGTCGGGCATAAAGATGCCGAAGATATTCGGATCACCAGATGAAATAGACAAGTTGGCAATAGTAAAAGTGATGGAGAAGGAGAGTGTAGAGCGGGCGTTCTTTCATGCTTCTTCACCTGAGGAATACGAGAAACGGGCTCAGGAGAGGATTGAGAAGGGAATAGTGGATAGAGATGAACTCAAAGAGGCAGTGATAGAAGAATACGTTCTGGGCGCAAAGTTCAATGCTAACTATTTTTGGTCTCCTCTAACGGGCGACCTTGATCTGCTGGGATTTGACAGACGAATCCAGACCAACTTGGATGGGCTCCTTGACTTACCTGCTGATACGCAGATGGAGATCGGAGAAACGATTCAGAACATTGAGGTCGGCCATCAGGGCGCCACCATGCGTGAGTCTCAGATTGAGAAGATATTCGATGCAGGCGATAAGTTCGTTGAGGCTTCAAAAGATGAATATCCTCCTGGTATGATTGGTCTCTTCGCCCTTCAGGGCGCCTTGGATAAAAACTTGGAATTCTACGTTTTTGATGTCAGCCCAAGGATACCCGGCTGTCCATGCGTCGAGCCCACATCTCCGTATATGAAATACAAGTACATGAAAGAAGTTGGGCCGGGTAGAAGGGTTGCTATGGAGATAAAAGATGCTCTTCGACAGGGAAGAATCGGGGAGATTGTGACATAATAGAGGGTGAATAATGATCTCTCAGGAAGAAATGTTGGAGGTTTATAAGGGGTACGGGGAGATTACCGTCGCTACCCTGGGCAGCCACTCGGCGTTACAGATACTCAAGGGTGCAAAAGATGCGGGCTTTAAGACATTGGCCATTTGTAAGAAAGGAAGGGAGACGGTGTACGAGAGGTTCGGAGTGGCCGATGACATCATGGTTCTGGATAATTACGGCGCCCTCGTGAAGGAAGATGTACTCTCAAAGCTTAAACAAATGGGATGCGTATTTATACCTCACGGGAGCCTCATCGCCTACCTCGGCGTGGACAAAGTAGAAAACGAATTGAGCGTGCCCATATTTGGCACTAGAGGGATATTGCGCTGGGAGTCTGATAGAGGATTGGAGCGGCAATGGCTTGAGAGCGCCGGTGTAAGAATGCCCAATGAGAGCCCGGAACCAAAGGATATAAGTGGCCTGTCCTTAGTCAAGTTTCCAGGGGCCAGGGGGGGGAAAGGATATTTTATTGTCAGCAGCTACGCCGAGTATGAACGCAAGTCCAGGGAGATGTTGAAAAAGAAGAGGCTGACCCTTGAGGACTTGGACAACGTCACCATACAAGAGTATATACCGGGGGTAAACATGTACATTTCCTACTTCCATTCCCCCCTCAAGGACGAAGTAGAGCTATTCGGCATGGATAGAAGATTCGAGGCAAACATCGACGGTCTGACCAGGATCCCTGCGATAGATCAGGCCAATAACTATATCGAACCGAGCTACGTCGTCGTTGGGAACACCCCTTTGGTCGCGAGGGAATCGCTACTAGAGCGGGTTTTCGAGATGGGCGATAACCTTGTTTCGGTATCCAAGAAGATAGCCGCTCCTGGTATAATAGGCCCTTTTTGCTTGGAAACCATGGTGACCAATGATCTTGAATTCACAGCCTTCGAGATATCAGCCCGCATCGTGGCCGGCACCAACCCCTACATCGACGGATCACCATACAGCTACTTGCTCTACGGTTCCAACATGAGCATGGGCAGACGAATAGCTCTTGAGCTTAAGCGCGCCATAGAAGAAGGAAAAGAAGACCTACTGTTGACATAAGGGGGGCTTTAGGTCAGAAGACCTCTTGGAGGATTAGAATGGGCACGTGTTCGTATTGCAGTGCTGAAGAATCTATGCCATTTACCTGTAAATTTTGTGGGGGATTATATTGCGCGGACCATCACCTACCAGAGAATCACGGATGCATCGGCCTTGAGAAATTCAAGGAGGCTAGGGATAAGGAGCCTGGCAGTTGGATATATGAGCCCTTTCATGAGAGATCAAAGAAAGGGCCGAGGAGGGTTGGAAGAAAGCATTTTAGCGAGAAAGTGCGAGAGGCAATAACCGACTTAAACACCGAAAAGATACTTTATTTGATCTTAGTGATAATAGCAGTTGTTTTGGCGTCAGAGGCCCTCAGAATTCTCTTATGATCAAAATTCCTTTTTGAGGTCGCCATACGTCGCTTTGCGTTCTGCCATGGAATTGTGATGGAATAGGGATTCTTCTGCGACACATTTCGCTTCCAACAAAGCTGAATCCGGTAAATCGAACCGATGGATGGCCTCGATTAAGATGTCTTTTACTACACCATCCACGAATTTGGGTTTCTCGACTGCATCCGACATAACCTCTACTTCCTCGCTGGCACTGAGATACCCATAAGCCTTTGCGCTGAGAGAATTCTCCAGGATTTCGACGATATCGTCGATGTTTATGAATCTACCTTCTGGTACCCGTACAAGGAGAGTGGCATAGGCCCGTTGGCTGCTTCCGGCTCCTACTTTCTTACCCTCTAAATGAGGATGAATTATTAAGCCCTTCACCTCGGCTCCAACTTCCTTTTCCGTGCTCTTTCCTTTAATCGCCCTTGCCTTTGCAAGGATTTTCACAAAGTTCTGACTTGGAGTACCGGATGGTGTGGCCTCGTGAAGCATCTTTTTGCTTTCCATGGAGACTTCACAGCGAGTGGCGTAGTCGTGCCTTCTGAGGACCTCTTCAGCGATGTCACTGCATATGCCCTCGAGCTCATAAGCTGGTCTTCTTATCACTTCCTCCAGAATCTCGTTTATGGCCTCAAGGTTCCTCGACATGTGGGTCCCTTTTTGGGATGGCGGAAGATCAACGAAACAGTCGAAGGTCGCCAATAGAATCACGGGTTTTTTACCGGGCAGCGGGATTCGAAGGAGCTTTCTAACATTATTCACTCCCACCCTCGTTAAGGACAATCTTATGTCCGGAAGCCAGGTTTGCACATCTGGGAGCATTTTTATTCCTTACCGAAATTTACATTAAGGATGAACCTTATCCAAAAACCAGTACATAACATATTATATGGTTTTGCATGGGGTGACTTTCTCGGGGTGACCGATGAGAACATCTAGTGGTGGATAGATATGGATGTACTCATAAAAAATGGCACCATTGTAACAATGGACAAGGGGAGGCGGATATTAAAAGAGTGTTCTATAGGAATGGACGGTGGGAGGATAACTGAAATCTCTCAGGATATAAAAGGGGAAGCTGATTTTGTAATAGACGCGAGTAAAAAAATTGTCCTTCCGGGCTTGATAAATGCCCATACGCATCTGCCCATGACCCTTTTTAGGGGAGTTGCCGATGACCTCCCATTGGACAAATGGTTGGGGGAGGAGATATGGCCCATAGAAGCGGGCCTAGAGGATAAACACGTTTACGCTGGGTCCCTTTTAGGTTGCTTGGAGATGATTAAAACAGGTACAACATGCTTCAATGACATGTATTTCTTCGTAGACGAAATTGCCAGGGCGGTAGAGGAGTCGGGCTTGAGAGGCGTTCTCTCCTGGGCTATGATAGATCTGGGCGATGAAGAGAAGGGCAGGCGACTGGCCGCTGAGGGTGAGAAGCTGGTTAAGAAATACAAAAAGGCGGAGAATAACGGGGGAAACCGGGTAAATGTATCCTTTGGGCCGCACGCCCCGTATACGTGTTCAGAGACGTTGCTTGTCAAGACCAAGGAATTGGCGGATAAATATAAAACCGGCATTCACATTCATGTAGCCGAGACCAAAAAGGAAGTGGATGATTCAGTCAAGAAAAAGGGGAAACGTCCGTTTGATTACCTTGATAAGATCGGGTTTTTGGGTGAAAACGTGGTGGCCGCTCATTCCACCGGGGCTTCTATAAAAGA
>CBDUVV010000043.1:0-8352 GCA_965370755.1 uncultured archaeon
TCGAAGAGTTATCTTCTTTATCCCCTCTACAGGCTTGCCCAAGCTGTCAGGTTTCTCTCCACAAGCAAGTTTAGCTGCCGCAGGTGCGAACACATCCCTCCCGTGAAATGTAGATGAGGCCTTATCGGCCTGCAGCTCGTAGACTTCCTTGATATCACTTATGAAGCCGAATACACCATTGTCTGGTCCCACGAAAAATTGGTCTTTGGTAACGACTATAACACCCCGGCGAGCCGTGCCCACTCCGGGGTCGACCACTACTAAATGGATGCTTCCTTTTGGAAAATAAGGGGCAAAGATGTGGAGATCATATGCCGCGTGGCGCACGTTGAACTTTTGTATGCTGTGGGTGATGTCAAAGACGTCAGCGTCTGGGCAAATAGTTGCAATAACCCCCTTCATGGCTCCCACGTAAGCGGACTCGCCGAAGTCTGTAATCAACGTGATCACCTTTGTCATTCGAGTTCCTCCGCCATGGCGTTTATAATACTGCTCTGGGTTATCAGGCCGACAAGTTTCCGCCCCCGAACCACTGGGAGCCTCTGAATGCCGGTCTCCTTCATGATGCCGACCATCTCAGATATGGATGTATCTTCCTGGACTGAGACGATTTTCCTCGACATGATGTCGCCCACCTCAAGATTCTTGACATAGTCACCTGCTAGGATCACATCTCGATGGGTTATCATACCCACGAGTTCATCCTCCTCCACCACTGGCAGACCGCCCACGCCCCGCCTTAGGGTCTTCAGCATGGCAAGGGGTAATTTATCCTCAGGGCGTATGGTAATAACGTCGCGAAGCATGATGTCACCAGCCCGGACGTGCTTAAGTTCCATGTATTTAAATGCTCGACGTTACTATAAAAAACTGATATCATGAGCACCTCTCAGATGAAACGAGCTAAAAGTGGCGAGATCACCCCGGAGATGAGGGCAGTCGGCGAGAGGGAAGGAATCGATGAAGATCGGATAAGGCGAGGGGTAGCTAAGGGGAAAATAGTCATCCCGAGGAACACAGTTCGAGAAGGACTCTCGCCCGTCGGCATTGGATCCGGCCTGAGGGTCAAGGTAAACGCCAACGTTGGGACATCCCCCGATATCGCGAACATGGACGAAGAGGTGGAGAAGGCGAGGGCCGCTGTGGAATGCGGTGCCGATACAATAATGGATCTCAGCATAGGTGGCGACCTTAAAGGGATAAGGCATGAGCTCCTCAAGCTCGGCGTACCCTTGGGCACCGTCCCCATCTACGAGGCAGGAGTTGTTGGCGTGGAGAAGAGGGGGGGAATAGAGAACATGAGGGAAGGCGACATGTTCAACGCCATTGAGGCTCAAGCAAAGGAGGGAGTGGACTTCATGACCGTGCACTCCGGCATAACCCTTGAGGGCGTGGAAAAATCAAGGAGCAGGCTCACAGGAATAGTCAGCAGGGGCGGATCTTTCCTCGCCAGTTGGATGACCCAAAACGCTCAGGAAAATCCCCTCTACACCAACTTCGAACAGGTCCTCGATATAGCCGCGGAATATGATATAACGATAAGCCTCGGCGACGCCCTGCGTCCCGGGAGCATAAACGACGCCACCGACAAGGCCCAACTCCACGAGCTGATGGTACTAGGTGAGCTGGTGGAACGGACGAGGGAGAGGAACGTCCAGTGCATAGTGGAAGGACCTGGGCACGTTCCCTTGAATCAAATTGAGGCGAATGTCTCGCTGGAGAAGCGGATATGCGACGGAGCACCGTTCTATGTTTTGGGCCCCCTGGTCACAGATATAGCCCCTGGATACGACCACATAACCGGGGCCATTGGAGGCGCGATAGCTGCCATGGCCGGAGCAGACTTCCTGTGTTACGTGACTCCCGCAGAGCACTTGGCTCTGCCAACCGTGGAGGACGTAAGGCAAGGGGTAATCGCCTCCAAGATAGCAGCCCACGCAGCCGACGTTGCAAGGGGCATTGATGTTGAGCGGGACAGGGAGATGGCGGAGGCACGGGCGTCCCTCGATTGGGCGAAGCAATTCAAGTTGTGTCTGGATCCAGAGAGGGCCATGAAGCTCAGGAGGGAGAGGCTTCCCCATGAGCCTGAGGTCTGCACCATGTGCGGTGAGTTCTGCGCCATGAAACTCGTGAATGATAAGGTCAAGAAGTAAGTACAATAAGTGACTTTAATAGATGCACAGGAAATCTTTCTAAGGTAACCGAAAACCATTAGGTACTGAGTGCAGATGATAGTGGAGTGATTACATGTCGCGACCAAATTGGGATGAATATTTTGCAAAACTTGTGCCTGACATAGCTGCTCGTTCGACCTGTACTCGAAGGCAGTTCGGGGCCATAATAGTCAACGACAATAAGGAGATAATATCCACCGGCTACAATGGCGTCGTGAGGGGCGCCGCTCACTGCGAAGAAGTAGGCTGCATAAAAGACGAGATGAGCATCTCGAGTGGAATGGGGCATGGCATCTGCCCAGCTGTGCATGCGGAGCAGAACGCTTTAATTCAAGCCGGTAAACAAAGCGTAGGTTGCACCCTATATCTCAACGGCTTTCCGTGCAAGATATGCGCTAGGCTTATAGTTAACTCGGGTATAACGCGCATCGGGGTCAGCGGTAGCTACTCAGATGAAGAGGGATTGAAGATCCTGCAAGACGCTGGCGTGGAGGTCACACTTCTAAATTCTCATGAGTGGGAGGAGGACAAGGGAGGAGAGCTACCTGCGAAGAGCGATGTCTAAGGGTAGGAAGATGACTCTTTACATTGGACTTGCGGGAAGGATCGGCTCTGGAAAGACAACTGTAAGCAAGCACCTCCAGGACAAATACGACGCAAAGGAACGTCGCTTTTCAGAGATTCTTGAAGAAATCCTAGGGACTCTTAGATTCCCTATCAAAAGGGAGTACCTCCAGAAGCTGGGAAAGGTCCTTCGCGAGGAATTCGGCCACGGCATTTTAGTTGAGGTTATGAAGAAGAAGCTTGAGGAGGAGACCGCTGATGCGATCGTAGTGGATGGGGTACGGTATGCTAACGAAGTGGATATGCTTAGAAGTCTAAAGGATAGTATCCTCATCTTCGTTTCCGCGCCGCCAGAACTGCGCTATGAGCGCGTTGTCAAAAGGGGCACCCGGGGGGAAGCCGTCATCTCCTACGATGAGTTCCTGAAGAATGACGAAGCGGCCACGGAGAGGGAGCTTGGAATCGTGGAACAGCAAGCTGATTACGTACTTGAGAATGTAGGAACCATTGAAGAGCTACTTCAGAATTTGGACGAGATAATGAAGGAAAAGCTCGGAAACTAGTTTTTTAGGTTCGGTGGGAACCGAACGAATCCAAAGGATATTTATGTTCTTTTTTCAGCAATTATACATTATAGGCGTTTTCCATGGCCAGCGATGAGATCAGATTGAACAAGAAGACCTTTGAGGCATTAGCCTCTGAGACCAGAATAGGCATTCTCAAATTACTGGATATCAGGCAGATGACCATAACCGAGCTTTCAGGTGGACTAGACATGGCCAAATCATCGGTCCACGAACACCTTCAGAAAATGGCTGATGCAGGCCTAGTTGAAAAGAGGGAGACAGAGCGGAAGTGGACATACTATCATCTGACAAAAGAGGGGAGGCAGATTCTTCATCCTCATGAAACGGCCAAAATCCTGATTCTCATCGGGCTTTCCATCATATCGCTGGCAAGCGGCATGTTTAACATTATTAGTCGTATGACACGCGCAGCAGCTGTAGCACTTGCCGGTAAAGAAGAAAGAGCGGTTATGATGGCGACCGAAGAGGCGGCAGAGGAAGCACCCGCCATGGCAATGCAAACTCCACCTCCAATAGACGTGGCCCCATCCGGGGATACTTCGACTATGATTGTAAGCATAGTTCTAATTCTTGTAGCAATGGCCATGGGCTACTATGCATATCGAAAATGGCGGAAAATGAACCCAAAGATGCAGCCCACCGCAGGGGATTGATTTTCTAGCTTTAACTCACTTAGACTTTGCTCGGTTTTCTGCCAGTGCCTTTTCGAGCCTCTCGTCACCAATTGCAAGGATTTCTAAGGACAGCATTGCTGCATTTTTGGCATTATCCACTCCCACAGTGGCAACTGGCACTCCGGGGGGCATCTGCATCATGGAAAGCAGGGAGTCCAGGCCATCTAGCTTCACGTCCCTGGGCAGCCCGATGACGGGCTTTGTTGTATGGGAAGCTATCGCACCTGGCAATGCCGCACTCAGTCCTGCTATGCCGATGAAAACCTTCGCGTCGGAGTCCCTGACGATGTCTTTGAGCTTGTCAGGGGTCCGGTGGGCAGAGGCGACGTAGCACTTGTAGCTAACTTCAAACTCTTTCAGAACATCCTCTACCTTAGTCACGAGATCGGCATCCGACTTGCTCCCGGATATGATCACAACATTGCCATCTTTCATGCTCTCACACTCCTTTTCTCCAGGGCTTTTTTCATCCGTCCTATTGCCCTTTCTATGTTCTCCATGCTCGTTGCATAGGACAGCCTTTGGAATCCCTCACCCTTTGCGCCGAAGGCAGCTCCGGGTATCAATGCAACACCGGCCTCCTCGAGCAAGTAACTTGAGAGTTCGAAAGAGTCATCGCCATAATTCTTAAAGTTGGGGAAGGCATAAAAGGCACCTTTTGGTCTGACACAGCTCACGCCCTCTATCTCGCCCAACAGCTTCATCAATGCGTCTCGCCTCCGCTTGAATTCGGATACCATAGTTTCGATGTCTCCGGCAGGGGATGTTAGAGCAACTACACCGGCTTTTTGCACGAAGGATGTAGCGCAGGATACACTGTGTGCCTGCACCTTAGACATGGCCTTTATAACCTCTTCAGGTCCGGCGGCATAGCCTAGGCGCCAACCGGTCATGGAATACGCCTTTGAGAATCCATTTACCGTGACAGTCCTATCTTTCATTTCGGGAAGGGAGGCTAGGCTCACATGCTTGCCCTCGTAGATTATCTTCTCGTAAATCTCGTCGGAGATGGCGATAATGTCATGGTCCACGCAGAGGTCTGATATTCCCTTCAGAACGCTTGCGTCTAAGACCGCTCCGGTTGGGTTACTGGGCGTGTTTATGATTATAGATCGGGTTTCGTCAGTGATTCTTTCCTGTACTTCCTCGACTTTGAAGGCGAAATCGTCTTCCTCTTCGGTGGGAACGAAAACCGGTTTGCCGCCAGCGAGCTGGACCATGGGCTCGTAGGAGACCCAACCGGGATCCGGGCATAGGACTTCATCGCCCTGGCTAGTGATAGCAAGAATGGCTTCGTAGAGCGCCTGCTTTGCTCCAGGTGTAACTATGACTTCCGACTCCGCATACGGTATTTTGTTTTCCGTCTCCAACTTTTCTGCTATCGCAGACTTTAGTTCGGGTATCCCAGCCGATGGTGTATAGTAGATGAATTTCTCCTCTAGAGCTTTTATGAGAGCATCCTTTACGTGCGAAGGTGTGTCGAAGTCAGGTTCACCAGCGCTCAAGCTCACTACGTCCTTGCCTGCCGCCTTAAGAGCTTTCGCTCGTGCCGTTATCTGGAGGGTTGCAGAGGGCTTTACGTTCTGAACGCGCGGGGAGATCATAGTATCACTATAGGTAAAGGGTGAATTGGTCACTTATTTATTTTATTGGTAAGCCGAAGGGATGAGCAGTGAAAAATGTATAGGCCGTAGAAGAGATCGCCTGGAGGGTTGAAGGCCGGGATACCGTTCAAATAACTCTTCACTAAATGGGGGCCACATACTCATGGAACATATGGGGTTCAAAAAACAAGGTGTTTTGACATCGGTTCCCGCGCGCCCCACTATAGAACGTTTTTGAGCTGACCTTAGGCTAAGAAAAGTTAATAATATGGGGGCACGAGTCGTAATCATGAAGAAAATCGCCATCGTGGACACCACTTTCGCTCGCTACGACCTAGCAAAAGCAGCCATCGATGAATTGAAGAGCAACGAGACTAGGATAAAGATCGTCAGGCGCACTGTGCCGGGCATCAAGGATTTAGCTGTGGCCACTAAACAACTTTTGGATGAGGACTGCGATGTAGCTATGGCCTTGGGTATGCCGGGGCCTGACCCTAAAGATAAGTCGAGCGCTCAGGTGGCCTCCAATGCCATCTCTACAGTCCAGTTACAGACGAACAAACACGTTTTGGAGATTTTTGTTCACGAAGACGAGGCGGATAGTCCCAAGGAACTTGCAGCCCTATGCGACAGGCGAGCCAGGGAGCACGCTTTGAACCTTTTGAACATGCTTTTCCATCCCGAGAGGCTCACAAAGAAGGCGGGCACCGGTCAGAGAGAGGGCTATCCGGATGCGGGCCCATTAAGCCCGTAAAACTACTTTATTTACTCAAAACTGAGTAGCTACTCAAAAATTATATATACTAGTTGTGGTCAATCAGGGGAAACCATGGTAAACATTGGCATCGTTGCATCGGAATTCAACTACGATATCGCCTTCGCAATGGTGGAGCTTGCAAAAGAGCAGGCTGCATTCCTCGAGGCGGAGGTCACCTACATAGTAAAGGTGCCCGGAGCCTTCGACATGCCTTTGGCTGTAAAGAAGCTCTTGGAGAAAAAGAACGTTGACGGAATCGTCACCTTGGGTGCCGTGATCGAGGGGGAAACGGGTCATGACGACGTGATTATTCAGCACGCGGCGAGGAAGATCGCCGATCTGGCCCTCGAATACGAGAAACCGGTATCGTTGGGCATATCAGGACCAGCATTGAGCAGGCTCCAAGCGCACGAGCGCATCGAGTACGCCAAGAGGGCTGTCGAAAGCGTAGTCAAGATGGTCAAGAGAATGGAAGAACTCGGATAATCACTTGGGGTACCCCCTATCTATTATTTTCTGGAGGATGTCCTTTGTACTGTGCAAGGGGGCCTCTTTGTACTCTTCTACCCTCACCACCTCGACATCAAGGCCACGCTTCTCAAGATCAGATTTTATCTTCCCCGCGTCGTGTTGTTGATCCGGGCCGAGGGCAATGATATCAGGGGCTATCCTCTCGATGATCTTCAAATAATCCCCTTCCTCGCCGAGGGTAGCTAGGTCCACAGGCCTAAGATACTTGACCATCTCGAGCCTTTGGGTCTCGGGCACGATGGGGATGCGCTTCCTCTTCATAACCGTGGAGTCTTTGGCAACGATGACCACAAGGAGGTCCCCCAGTTCCTTGGACTTCTCGAGAATAAAGCCGTGGCCCGGGTGCAGTATATCGAAGACCCCTCCACAGGCAACGATTTTAAGTTGTTTCCTACCCTTAGAAGTAAGCTTGTACCCATCTCCAACTTCAACGATATAACGCCTCTCCAACAGCTCCTCTGGTTCGCCGTCAACATCTCGCAGGTCTTCGTCTGCGACCTTTCCATTGAGGAACTGAATCTTCCAAATCTCTTTAAGGACCTCTTTCTCGGAGTTTCCCATCGTGGAAAAATCAAGGGCCAATGGTTTAAATTTTATCTGTGGTACTGAGGTCTACTCAAACCGACGACTCGAGGGCTATCCAGCATCGCTTTGCTTCATGACTGCCCTCGCCAGCAATCGAGCTACTTTGAGAGGTTCAGCCACAGCCCCCTGAAGGGTGAACATGTCAAGGGCTCTTTTGGCCTCTTTATCATCCTCCATGCCATAATGACGGACTAGGACCTCGTGTCCTGTATGCAGTTCTATCGGTGTCCGTTTGCCCAGGCGTTTGTAGATATCGATTCTTTTTTCTCCGTCCTCGAATTCTCTGAAGTATTTCTCCAGGCCCTCGCTCTCCTCGTAGGTGACGCAGACGATTGGTATACTAAGGGCCTCGTATAAAGCTCGCAGGTCAATTATGTTGTACCAGCTTATGATGCACCCGTTGAGGAGTAGCAGGTTTATGTCCCGTCTTTCTAATCCCTCGTAGAGACGAATTACTCCCTCAGTTGCGTCCATGCCACCCACGGTTATTGTCTCAAGTTCAAACCCATCGATGAGGAGGTCCCCGCGCATCACCACCCCGGCTAGTTGAGAGAGAGCGCTCTTATCCTTCTGAAAACTCTCGGCTATACCCAGGGCTCTAGTACCCTTCTTGTGGGTGTGAAGTTTCATCTTAAGTCTCCGAATTCCTTGAGGTACTCTTCCTCCATGAAATGGAGTTTGCCTGGGACTATCAAGGTGTGGGGTGGATCCCCCAATTCCTCCTTTGCAAGTGCCCCTGCAATGCCAGCTCTCAACAGGGGATTAGATGAACCTGCCCTCCCCAGTACAACGCATAACCTGTTCGGAAGGAAGACGTCTTCTCCTCTTCGTTCTTCGATGTCCAAGAGTAAATTCATGGCCCGATCAGCGGTTAGA
>CBDUVV010000044.1:0-8291 GCA_965370755.1 uncultured archaeon
ATGAAGATGAAAATGAAGATGAAAATAAAAGTAAGTGAGCTAATCAACATCCTCATCCAAAAGGATGAGGGCCCCCTCGTAAGGAAGTACAATCTAGATAAGGATAAACTTGTGAAGATGCAAAACTCCCTGAGAAGCGGGAACTGGAAGTTCACGCGCTAACACTTTTTTTACCGAAGATTTTAGCGGATATAATACTCGCTTCGTAGAGTATTATCAAGGGTATGGATAGTAGACCCTGGGTCAATGGAGTGGGGTCTGCGGTTATTATTGCCGATACTACAAATATGATTACGTAAACGCCTTTCCTCCATTTTTTAAGGGATTCAACCTCGACATACCCATTAATAGCTAACCAAGATATTACCACTGGCAAGTCGAATACAATACTGAAGACCAAGGTTGTGAGTATCGCGAATAATACGAACTGGCTGATGGAGTAAAAGGGAAGGATATCGACATCCGTTGCGAGCTTAGTGAGGACCTTTATGGTAATGGGAAGGAGCAAGAAGTATGTAAACAAGAAGCCAAATAGAAACAGTAAGGCGGCCAAGGATAGCCATATCGCCGCCGATATCCAATTAATTCTAATCTTCAGCCGCCTGATGACCATGACAACAAAGATTGGGAGGGCGGTCAATGCAGCAAATATGAGGGATATCTCCAGCTTAACGAGTACGTACTCCATTGGGCTGGTGACGATCATCTCAGCTTGTTCAGGAAGAAGATGAGCTTTTATATTCTCTATAATCCCATCCGCCAGGAACCAGAAGAGTGAGAAGCCCGCGAAGAGGAATCCCAGGAAGATTACGAACCTCTTCTTGGCGCTGTACAACACTTCGGTCCAGTTTACTCCGGGCATTAGAAATCCCTACTTATAGCATAGTCTGCTATCAGCTCTAGGGCTTGTTTGGCCTTAGAATCATCAAGCTCCGATAACCCAGACTTAGCCTTTTCTATGAGGGATTTGGCCCTTTTCGACGTGTAGGATATAGAATTAGTGCCTTTTACTATCTCCAGAGCCTCTTTGACATCAGACTTGGAGCTTATCTCACCTTTTAGTATTTTCTCCAAAGCCTCTTTCTCGCCGTCCTTAGCGACCTTTAGGGCGTGGAGTATAATGAGGGTTGGCTTACCTAAGGTGATATCTAGACCTATGGGCTTTCCCAGTTTAAACTCACCTGCGATGACATCCAAGATGTCGTCCATTATCTGAAAACCAGCTCCGAGATGGTACCCGTAACTGGCCAGTGCCTCGACCTCGTCATCGTCAGCACCTCCCAACACGGCCCCACATTTAGAAGATGCCTCGGTAAGGGAAGCTGTCTTCCGTTCTATTACTTCCAGATAAACTTCTTCGGTCATCTCGACATCTCCTGTGTGGAGCATTTCCAGAACCTCTCCCTCAGCGAGTCTCATACACGCCCTGGACATTATCTGGCTTAGTCTCTTTTCTTCATGGGCGCCTATCATGCCGAACGCCTTGGAAAACAAAAGGTCGCCGGCTATCAAAGCGGCATCATTGCCCCACCGAGCATTAACGGTCTGCGTCCTCCTCCGCATGGAACTCTTATCAATAATGTCATCATGGATTAAGGTGGCCGTATGGATGAGCTCCACGGCTACAGCAATGGGCATTGCCTCTTCTATGTCACTACTACCGTTAACAGCCCGCTGTGATAGGAGCACCATAGCTGGCCGTATCCTTTTCCCCCCGGTCTTGATGAGATGTTTTGAAGCATTGTATAGCACCGTTGGTTGATCCGATGGGACGCTCTTAATCAATTCGTCCTCTACAAGGGCCATATCTTTCATGAAATCCGGTTGGAGTTCCTGTATTTCAGTCCACAGTTCATCCATTTTGGCGGTTCCCATAAGCTCAAATCTCATCTATAGTGACATATAAATATTCATTGGCTAAATAATCCTTTGAATACAAATGTCAGGCAGTAGTTTCGGCGGAATTTTCCGGGTGGCGACTTATGGTGAGTCCCATGGTAGGGGCGTAGGAGTAATCGTGGAGGGGTGTCCCTCTGGATTGGTACTTACAGAGGAAGACATTCAAAGTGAACTCGATAGAAGGCGCCCAGGGCAAAGCGGGGTCACAACTGAGAGGCGGGAGGCGGATAAGGTTAGCATCCTCTCCGGAGTCTTTGAGGGAAAGACTGTGGGCACCCCCATCGGCATGTTGGTTCACAATGAGGACGTGGACTCGTCGTCATACGAGGAATTGAAGGATAAACCCAGGCCAAATCACGCTGACTTTACTTACCAGGCTAAATACGGTCACTTCGATTGGAGGGGCGGTGGCAGGGCCAGCGGCAGGGAGACCGTCGCGAGGGTCGCAGCTGGTGCCATTGCGAAGAAGCTTCTTGCATCCATCAATGTCGAGGTATTGGGCCACTCCCAGGAAATCGCCGGTATCAGCGCTGGCACAATAACACCGAATGACATAAGGAATTTCGGTGAGATTAACCCCGTAAGATGCGCGGACTCTAGTGTTGCTGGTAAAATGGAAGAAGCTATCCTAAACGCCAAGAAGGCCAACGACTCCGTGGGGGGAATAATAGAGTTAATAGCCCTAAATGTTCCGGTCGGCTTGGGTGAGCCCGTCTTCGACAAATTAGACGCGGACATAGCGAAGGCATTGGTGTCCATCGGTGCCGTGAAGGGAGTTGAGATAGGCGCTGGATTCGAAGCCTCAAAAAGAAAGGGCTCAGAGAACAATGATGCATTCTATATGGATGAAGAAACGGTAAAGACCAAGACCAATAACTCCGGTGGAATTCTCGGCGGCATATCCAATGGAATGCCCATAGTGGTTAGAGCCGCGGTGAAGCCAACTTCCTCTATTGGGCTCGAACAGGACACCGTAGACCTGGCGACCCTGGAAGATGCGAAGATAACCGTGAAAGGCAGACATGATCCATGTATCGTGCCTCGTGTATTGCCGGTATGCGAGTCGATGCTTGCCATAGTTTTGGCTGACCACGCCATCAGGGGTGGATTCATAAATCCAGCAAAGCTGGAATAAAAACACTGCTACTTTTGTTTCCCCAATTCGGAACGCAGCTTCTCAATCTCCCCTTGGAGTTCTTTAATGGATTTCTTTCTCGCTTTCTCCTCTTCACCGACGCGAGAATAGAGGTCATCATACATATCCATCAACAGCCCCGCCAGTGGGTCCTTCTCCAAGGACTCTCTTTCCTCAGATTCGCCCTCAGCAGATATCTTGCCTTCTATCACTTCACTCACAATGGCTTTCTTTATCTCCCTCGCCAGCTGATCGTCGAGGAGGGTTTTCACCTCTCGTTTCTCCCTCCGGAGGGATGCCAAGATGCTGAGGCTCTTTAAGCCAATGACTACTGCAATAACGATGGTGATAAAATACAGAAGGAAATCTAAGCCTTGACTCATTGTTAAACCCCAATTTATGGAAGAAATTCCTAGTATTTAAACGTGTTGAGATTGAGGACCTCGAGGAGTGCCGAAGCGAAAAGAGCCAGAGCGATGAGCGTATATAAAACGAGCCCGCCCTTTCCAAAATCAGAAAGAGATGACCAAGACCCCGAGTAAATAATGTAAGCGAGCCCTAAGCCCAAAGCTGAAATTGTTCCTTTAATCCTAACCTTCGTCTCCCAAGGACGGTGGCGCCACCAACTTTTTAGCTTCTCAACCCTGTCGAAAAACGTATCTATGTAATATGAAATCTCCTCAGCTCGCGTCCTTCCCACGGTCTCACCTCGAAAGCTCGAGCATCTTCTCTAGGGATACGAGGGCCTTTTCTGCTATTCTTTGATCCAGTCTCACCACGTTCTTCCTCTCCTTTAAGGCTGAGACGAATTTGGGCCACGTGTTGAGCTTCTGCGTCGCACAATCTGCGTTTCGAAGGGCGGGTATGAACTCCTTTCCCGTCACCTCTTTTTTCAGCCTGTGCAGAAGACCCACCTCCGTCGCTATAATAAACTTCCTGTTTTTTGATTCGGCTGCGTGCCTCACCATCTGCTCAGTGCTCAAGACCGCGTCCCCCAGCTTTTGGACATCTGGAATGCATTCGGGATGTACGAGGACCTCTGCATCTGGATGCTCTTCTATGGCCTGCCTTATATGGTCGGCTTTGAACATTATATGCACCCTGCAGTGGCCTTCGGCCGGCACCGGAATTATCTTCTTATCCGGGCACTTCTTCGCGACGTGCCATGCCAGGTTTTTATCTGGCCCAAATAGTATCTCCTCCTCTTCCAGAGAGCTGACCACATCTGAGGCATTGGCAGAAGTGCACACGATGTCGGCCTCTGCCCTTGCTTCGACCCAGGTGTTGATATACAGCACAACCGCGGCATCCGGATGTTCTTTTTTAGCAGTCCTCAATTTTTCTGCGGGAAGCATGGCTGCCATGGGACATTTGGCGCGGGAATCCGGCACTATCACAGTCTTTGCTGGGTTTAGCATGGCAGCGCTTTCGGCCATGAAATCCACTCCGCAGAACAAGATATACGGCTTATCCACCTTTTGGGCAGCTTGACACAAGCCAAGAGAGTCGCCCACGAAGTCTGCGGCATCCTGAATCTTTGGTATCTGGTAGTTGTGAGCCAGTACGATGCAGTCCTTGCGATATTCGTCCAACATATTTACACCTACTATTAACCAGATGTCGCTTTCATAACAGGTGAAGAGGATTTGATAAAATAGGGCTGTTAGTTGCCGACTTCCAATGTGGAGGCTATCCTTTTAAGCATGGCTATTGCTGAGAGCGCTGCAAGATAACTGGTCTTGGGATTGCCCGGCGACGGCACGTTTTCAACGCGCACATGAAGCCTTCCAAATTCTCCTTTAGCCTTTATCTCGTGGATGTTCTCTTTGACTTCCGGATTCACAACGATCTTGACATGCGTCTTATCAAAGCCCAGCCCCGCCAGACTTAGAGATGCAGAGACGTTTATGTTAGCTGGATAATGCTTCACTGCCTCTCTTGCTGTGCCTTCGTAGACCACAGATCTCTCGGTGATATCTTTAAGGCCGAGGCTTTCAGGTGATTTAGTAGTGCTCAATACCACTTCATCCAGCTCAGCGATCGAAGCTGAAGCAAGGGCATCCAGGCCGCCGATGGCACCAGAAGGCACGTAGATCTTAACGCCTTTCTCCCTTGCGGCATTCAGCATTCTCTTCAATAGTTCCTCGTCCGCTAATGCACCAGTACTCATCACCATTAGTGCCTTCCCCGAGGCGATTACATCAACTCCATAGAGTCTCACGGCCTCCTGAGAGGCTCCCTCCACGACCAAGTCAACATCCGATTTTATTATGTCATCAATGTCCCTTGCGACTTTTGCGCCTGCAAGGCCCGCAACCATCTCTGCCTTTTCCAGTGTGCGGTCCATCACCAAGGCCATCTGGGCATCGACGATTCCATCCTTCACTGCCCTGGCTATAATTGTTCCAATGGCACCGCAGCCAATCAAAGCTATGTCCATATAGAATGATTACCTAATAATTAATATTTAAGTTTGGGGCATGTTAGCACATGTTTCATATATCCTACCCGGAGGCGATAAAGCGCGGCCGCACCATGATTTTTATTTTATCCGGGCCTAGGGCGGAAGATATCAGAGAATACATATTAAGTCAGATGCAAAAGTTGGAACTGTGATTCAATAGCGAAGTGGTGATGGAGAGTATGGATTTTTCGACCGTAGGTTTCATTCGAGCGGACAAGCATAGGCTCAGCATACTCGAGGCTGTAAAGGCCAAGGCAACGGAGAAGCAGATATCCGGGCGTTTGCGCTTGCCAACTCATCTTGTGGGAAAGGGTTTGAAGGAGCTAGAGGAGAAGGAATTGATAGCAGCCGATAAGGATGGATTCACGACCACGGAGAAGGGCCTTAAAATCTTAGCCCAGATATCAAAGCAGAGTCTATGAGAAACCTCTTTACCTGGAGGTGGGAGCATGGGCGATATTTCTAAACAGGAGCTGGTGGGCCTGATAGATTACTCGGCGCTCAGCGCTGACACGACTGCTGAAAAAGTGAACAAAGTATGCGATGATGCAATCCTTTACGGATTTCACTCGGTGTGCATCAATCCCTGCTACGTCGAGACAGCTAGAAGGTCGTTGGAAGGGAGCGAAGTCAAGGTTGCTGCGGTACTAGCGTATCCCCTTGGTGCCACTCTCTCAAATGTAAAGGCATTCGAGGCCATTGAATACGTGAACAAGGGTGCTGACGAGCTGGACATGGTGATGAACATAGGTGCCTTCAAGTCCGGCGATCTTGATTTGGTGGAAAGGGATATTAAGTCGGTCGTGGATGCCGCAAGAGGTGCGAACGCCAAGACAATAATCAAGGTCATCATTGAGACGGGTCTGCTGACGGGGGATGAGATCATACAAGCATCGAAGCTCGTCAAAGAAGCGGGAGCAGATTTCGTGAAGTCTGGTACTGGATGGGGGAAGGGCGCAACCATTGGCGATGTGATGTTGATGAGAAATGCCGTCGGAGAAGGGTTTGGAGTGAAGGCCGCTGGTGGTATAACTACCTTGAAGCAGTGTGTGGACTTGGTTAACGCCGGGGCGAATAGGATCGGGACATCTTCTGGTTTAGGGATAATGAGGGAATTTGAATAGCTATTTTAGTTCCGCCTCTATGAAGTCCCTAAGCATGTCGATTACTAATAAGGCCTTCATCAAGAATGTCTCAGCAAAATAACAATATAAAATGCTGAGTAGAGTATTAGGAGATGACATCGAAGGATACCCTCGCGAGGCTTCTAGAATTCCTAGAAGAAGACGTAGGTCGAGGAGACATCACCACGTCCAGCGTTCTTAAAGGTGACGAAGTGGCGGCCGCTGAGGTTATAGCCAAAGGAGATGGCGTGCTCTCGGGTTTAGAGGAGGCTGTGATTCTCCTGGAGCATCGTGGAATTGAGCATTCATCTAGCCTCAGGGATGGCGATGAGATAAAAACCAGAGAAGTGATTTTACAATTAAAGGGGAACGCTTCTGAGATATTGGTTGTAGAGAGATTGCTCCTGAACTTATTGACTCGTATGAGCGGGATAGCGACTGCAACGAGGAAACTAGTTGACATTTGCAATCCCTACAATGTCAAGGTAGCTGGCACGCGTAAGACGACCCCGGGATTCAGGTTCTTCGAAAAGAAGGCCATCGCACATGGAGGCGGAGAGCCCCACAGGATGGGATTGGATGATGCCATCCTCATCAAGGACAATCATATCGCCATTGTGGGACTAGAAGAGTCCATTAAACGGGCGAAGTTGACAGATCCAGATTCTAAGATAGAAGTGGAGGTATCTTCTGGTGATGACGCCCAATTGGCATGTAAATCCGGGGCAGATACCATCATGCTGGACAATTTAAGTGCCGACGAAGTTGCAAAGGTAATTAGCGAGCTTGACAAAGCCGGGCTTAGAGATAATGTAGTAATTGAGATATCCGGTGGAGTCACTCCTGAGAACATTGGGGCATATGCCAAGTCAAAGCCCAACGTTATTTCCACAGGCTATATGACCACCAAGGCAAATTGGCTCGACATGAGCCTTAGGGTGAAACCGTAGTTTAGATGGGGATATGCAACGCGAATGAATGGCTTTTCACGTGCTCAGAATTTTTTACCCTTGACTTTTTCTAAATCGAATGCGGCTGTCTCTGCCACAGCCATGACCGCCATGATTCCTGCCTGAACTGGATCTGTGACCACCAAATCGCAAACTTCTGGTACACTCCCCGCCATGTTAAGGGATATGACAGGTATTCCATGTTCCTCCCTAAGCTCCTTTACTGCAGCAGGGACTTCACCCCCCATTATAGATCCGGCAAGGACCAAGATGGCGGCTCTGTGAAGCCTCCCAACAGCCCTAACAGCTTCTGCGAGCCTGTCTTCCCCTACGAGGGGGATGGTATCGACGCTTATCCTCTCACCCCGTAAATTATGTCTGTCAGCCTCGCTCACCGCACCTAATACGACCTGAGCTACCTGGGCTCCACCACCAATCACAATCACGCGCTTACCATATACTTGAGCGAAAGGCCGATATGTTTGCATGGAGGTCACACCCTCAACCTTCTCAAGCTCCTTTAAGAGTTCATTGAGTTTTGCGACATCGCTTGCCTCGAAGTACATCAGGGCTTCGTTTTCATGGGTGAACACCTGGCTGAACTCGATGTTGGCCCCATGGGAAGTGATGATTTCAGTGATATCTCTCATGAGTCCCTTTCGGTCCTTGGAGATGAGGAAGATTCCCACTGTATCCCCATTCATATTTTCCATGTTTTA
>CBDUVV010000045.1:0-8228 GCA_965370755.1 uncultured archaeon
ATATATACGTTCATCATAATTACATTCACCAAACTCTATTCCAACTTTTCTCTTAAATCTTTTAAATTTTTTATTTTCGCCTTCTCTTGCAAAACCCATTTTCAGATCATAAAAGAATCGTGTTCTACCAATAGGAGAATATAAATGAGAATCTAAAATTAATCCAAATAAAAATAGACCTTTAATAAGTAATCCGACTCTAAAATTTATGAACTCCGATGAAGTCTTATGTGACTTAATTAGTTCTATATGCCTTTTTCTTGGAAATAAAAATAATTTTAAAGCGGTTGGTGAAGATTTTAAAATAATTTCTACTTCATCTCTGCTTAGAAATGATTCTTCATCCTGTTCTGATATTTTTTCCTCATAAAAGGTGTTAATATTTTTTTCATCAAATTCTCTAACGTTTTTATCTAATGTAAATTTAAAATCCCAATTTTCTTCTATATCTTTAACGAGTTCCTGATTAATCATTTTCTGAGTATAATCAACATTAATAAAATAGTCGATGCAATAATCATTATGTAAAAATATTTTTGCTATTTTTTTGAAAGTATCTATATCACGTCTTGGCGATATTCGATAAAAAGGTCTCTTTTGTGAACCCACATTTTCTAATTCAATTAATCCTATCTTTTCGAAGACAAATAATGATTTTCTAACGCTGTTGATGTGCATATCATTTGCATACTTTTCATGAATAGTAGGAATGTCTACTCCATCCTTATTTTCTTTCAATACTCCCAGTAGGATAAGATTTTGCTTTTTTGTTAGTTGTTTTTCTATTGGCATGCTAATCAAGCATTATGAATCCAACCATTTAATATTCATTATCCATTCTAAATATCACGAATTACACCTTTTCGTGGATTAGTTTACTAGATACACTTATTTTGAATATAGTTTAATAAATAAACCGTTTTCTATTCTAGTTTTTCTTAAAAAGGATAAATTTTAGTCTAATAGTCATAAGGAGAGCTAAAATGGCCCACTTGCTAGACTACAAAAAGCTGCCTAAAGCAAAAACAATAAATATCACAATGAACGCCTTCAAAGCACTCCAAAGTGCGAAGATGAAACTTGCAAAAAGTGTTGGTTTTGAGCCTTCAAATTCGGATATCATTCTGTACCTGTGTCATAAGGCTACGGAAAAAAATGACAAACATTAAAATAACCGGAAAAAGTTACGAAAAGCTCTGGGAGATGAAAAGCAAGCTTTCTCTCTCCTTTTCTGAAGTTATCCAAGAGCTCGTAGATTCTGATTCAGACTCCGATTCGAACGACCAGCGAAAGGTTTAAAAACCGGGATGGCGAGTATCTTATAACTAGACGAGAAAGGCATGGGCATTGTTGATTTTCAGGGAGTCCAGCCCCCGGCACTCCTAGGCATTTTTTTGGTACCGGTAAATCAACTGTTTTGCAAGGGTTTTCAAAAGGGGATCAAACAAATCCTATTACTGCCCATCTTCCAGTTTCATTGTTAATTTCTATGTCAACAAGATATTCTGAATCTTCAGTATCTCTTATTTTTACAAGGGTATGAGGAATGCCATCTTTAATGATTGGTTCCTCGATTTCTAATACTTCGTATACTCCATTCAATTCGAAGTATCCAATGATCGATTCCTGGATATCAGGTTTTATCTTTGCTGACTTTTTTATCACCAAAATTGGTTCACCTCAAAGATAAGGAGTGGAAAAGGTTCTATTAAATATTTTTTCTTCTAGCGATATGGAAACTTGTTTATAGCTCTATATATCTCACTTTATAATATATTGGATAAAGGAGGTTTAACCGTGACGGATGTTATACCGGAAGCTTATCGGGACTTGTTTGAGAAAAAGGCCTTCGCCAACTTAGCAACCATCATGCAAGATGGCAGTCCACAGGTTACGCCTGTCTGGGTCGAGGCGGATGATCAGTATGTACTCGTGAATTCTTCTAAGGGCAGGAGGAAGGATCTTAATATGCGAAGTAGGCCCAGGGTAGCACTATCCATACAGGACCCGGATAATCCGTATCGATACCTAGAAGTTCGTGGAAGCGTAGTTGAGATCACTGAGGAAGGCGCCGACGAACACATAGACAAATTAGCCAAGAAGTATCTTGGTGTGGACAAGTATCCCTATAGACAAGAGGGCGAGATAAGGGTAATATACAAAATCAAACCAGAAAAGGTCGTCCCATATGGCTGATTCCAAATTCACAAAAGGACAGGAAAAAACATTCAACAAGCTGAAAAAAGCACTAGAAGAAGTAGATGATGTAGTATATGCCACGCCCCCAAAGAAGAAACCCCGGTCCCGATGAAACAAAAAATTTACCGGTAATAACCTGTCCAAATCCATCCCCCATCAGGTTATTGTTTTAGGGTCGGGAATGGTACTTTAAGTCCGATGCCCGTCCCCGGCACTTTACATTTCCTTTTTCTGAATCAGATTATAGTAGCACTTGTGAAGGAACCGATAGTAAGGGATTTAAAGCCAATTGAAAAGTAAACTTCATGGACTATTTAGTGTCCCCAACCCTCAAAGAGGCCCTTGATTTTTCACATAACGCCCCTTCCAGGGAGATGTTCATCATTATCGGCAGATGCAGGATTAAATACCGGGGCAGGGCGAAGTCCTTCCTAGACTTCGGGGATAGATTGGTCATAGTGAAGAGGGATGGCTCTGTCCTCGTCCACAGAGATGAGAAGTACACGCCTGTGAATTGGCAGCCGCCGGGTACGGGGGTGGAGTACTCGTTGGATGGAGACTATTTCATCTTGCAGGCCTTAAGATCGAATCCCCCGGAGAAGATGCAGGTGGAGTTCGAAAGTGTGCAATTGATGGCGTCAACTCTTCTCAAGGACAAGGTGGAGATGCGTATAACGGGTATGGAAAAGGACTTCGTTGAGAAGATAATTCAGGATCCAAACTGCATTGAGGATGGCTTCAGGTTGCTGAGGGAGGAAAAGGCCACGTATTCCGGCTCAATCGACCTCTATGGAGTCGACAAGGATGGCAACAAAGTGATAGTCGAGGTGAAGCGATCCCAAGCGTCGCCATCAGCCGTCATGCAGTTGGAGGCCTACATCAAAGACTTCAAAAAGAAGAACTCTGATGCAAAGATAAGGGGGATTCTTATAGCACCTAGGGTTCCGACGATGATCAGGCGTCTCTTAGAGGACCGTGGCCTGGAGTACAAAGAGTTAGAATACGAGTTCGAGCTGGTGGACGATAAACAAAAGAGCCTTGCAGAGTATTGACGGCCTTGCCACTGGTCACACGGCTATGGGGACCGCGGCAAAGGAGACCTTTATCCATCTATCTTGTCAACGAATTCCTCCAGGCCGTAGATAACATCCTCTCCCTTTTTTTCTCCCGTCCTCTCCAGGAAGAACGTCTTAATCCCGAGCTTTTTTGGTATCTCATAGTCGAAGTCCCAGTGGTCACCCACATGGGCCAGTTCGGAGGGTTTTACCCCAAGGATGGTGCATATATTTGTGTAAAATTCAGCGGTCTTCCTCATCTTCTTGAAGTCCGTCGTAGCGGAGAAGACATGGGCGAAATATTCTTCGATGCTGGAGAGCTCGAAGGCCAATATCTCCTTGGGCGCGTTGGATATCACCACTAGAGGATATTTTTCCACAAGTTCATCTAAAACCTTCTCGACGTCGGGGTAGATTTTGAGATGATCTTTGTAATCCTCCATAAGTTCTTCCGGAGTTTTTTCTAATCCGAGAAGATCGAACCAATATGCGGGGGTGTACCATCTAATGTCCCGCTCGCCGACCTCGTGGTAGCGCCTCTCGACCTCCTCTTTGGCATCCTCAAAGGCTAGGCCTTCTTTCTCCGCGTATTCGCGTGGTATGCCGATGTTCCAGAAGGCATCCATGAAGCTTTTGTCAACTAGTGTGCCGTCGGCGTCGAAGGATACTACTTTTATCATACTATCAAACGCTCCGTTTGTGATGTAGAATAATATTGCATAAGGGGGTGGGAACGCCTCCGTTTTGACTGCCCGGAAGTTACCCTTTAGATCTTTTACGTTTTCCCCTTCTTCTCATTGAAGATGGCGTAAGCCTCATCTGGAGTAGCGTTTTCGTGGATCACGGCCCTTACGGCTTGAATCATAGCGACTGGGTCCTCTGCCTGGAAGATGTTCCTGCCCATATCAACTCCGATTGCCCCGTCTTGTAGCGCATCGTGGGCCATCTGGAGAGCGTCTTTTTCGGGCAATCTCTTTCCACCGGCTATGACTATTGGAACCGGGCAGCTCTCAACCACCTTATGAAAGTCCTCGCAGTAATACGTCTTCACGAAGTGCGCCCCGAACTCGGCGGCAATTCTACAGCAGAGTCCAATGTAACGGGCATCTTTTTCTCCTATCTCCTTGCCTACAGCAGTAACCGCAAGAACAGGAATGCCATACTCTTCGCCCCCTTCGACGACCTCGGCAAGGCCAAGGAGCGTATCCCTCTCGAACTCCGAACCCACCATGATGGAGAATGCCATACCGGACGCGTTGAGCCTTATCGCCTCCTCAACAGAGGTTATTATCCCTTCGCGAAGGAGCTCTTTTCCTATTATGCTGGTCCCGCCGGAGACCCTGAGCACGATGGGTATATCGGTCTTCGGGTCGATATAGTTGCGCAGGCCGCCTCGAGTGGGCATCAAAGCGTCGGCATAAGGTATCAATGGATTTACGGCCTCGTCGAGTTTCTCCAAACCGGTCGTAGGCCCCATGAAATAGCCGTGGTCCACGGCCAACATTAGAGCATGTCCAGTCTTCGGCTTAATTATCCTGGATAAACGATTTTTCAATCCCCAGCTCATAGCAAAACCTCCTCTAATTCTCAGGTCTAATTATAGAATAATCCTTGTCGATCAACCAGTGGTGGAAATCCCAGGTGGTGAATTTGCAACCCGTTCCACAGGTCTTTCTTATATCTTCATAGTCATCGGAGCCCTTCTCAACGGAGTTTAACTCCATCTGCGTTGGGCATTTCACATCGTTGCAAAATTCCCTGGATTTGTAGTCTACGTATCCTGGAAATTCCATATTAGAAGAAAAGAAAACGAGTTATATAAAGTTTCTTGGGCGGAAATTCGCAAAGGCTTCGGGGGTTGCGCAGATTAGGCTGGTACAGCCCAGTTCTTAGCCCCAGAGCTTAGAAACCTTTTATAGTGAGGGATTTTTATTTAAACTGGGTGTCAACTTTGCCCAGGTGGAATAGCAAGGAGATCGCGGACGCTGCCAAGGATGACTTCGAAAAGGCTTGGCAAGAGACCAAAGGGTTAGTTGGCAAAAGGGGGGCAAAAAAGGCGGAGGGCAAGGGCGCATCCAATCAAGTCTATGACATCGCCCAGAAGCTAAGAGAGGCTTACATCGAAATGGGCTTTGAAGAGGTTATAAATCCAATTTTCATCGAGGATACCGAGGTTCGCAAGCAGTTCGGACCTGAGGCGGCAGCGGTCCTAGACAGATGCTACTACATAGGCGGTTTACCCCGGCCTGACATAGGCCTATCGGATCAAAAACTCCAACAGCTCAATGAACTCGGTATATCCGTCTCGAAGGAGGACGTGCAAGGGGTCCTCCGTCGCTACAAGATGGGCGAGATGGGAGGTGATGACCTGATATACGAACTCGCCGAAGTCCTAAAAGTTGACGACGCCCGAGCTGCGCGAGTAGTGGACGAAGTCTTCCCCGAATTCAAGGAACTGGAGCCCGTAAGCTCGCGGACGACCCTTCGCTCTCACATGACCAGCGGATGGTTCTTGACTCTCCAGAGCTTGGTGGGAAAGAAGTCCTTACCGGTGCGTCTCTTTTCAGTGGACAGGTGCTTCAGGCGCGAGCAACAGGAGGATTCCAGCCATCTGAGGACTTACCACTCGGCGTCCTGTGTGATCATGGATGAGGAAGCCGGGATTGGGGACGGAAAAGAGGTAGCCAGAGGCTTACTTTCGAAGTTCGGCTTTGAGGACTTCAAGTTCAAGCCGGATGAGAAGCGCTCCAAATACTATGCCCCGGATACCCAGACCGAGGTATACGCTTACAGCGAGAAGACCGACTGGGTGGAGGTGGCCACCTTCGGCGTCTACAGTCCGGTGGCGCTCTCCAGATATGGCATAGAGGTGCCAGTGATGAATCTAGGGCTCGGAGTCGAGAGGCTGGCCATGGTTCTCCATGGCGTATCTGATGTAAGGGAGCTAGCATACCCCCAGTTCTACGGAGAGTTCGAGCTGAGCGACGAAGAGATAGCGGAGATGATAGGATTCGTCGAAGAGCCCCTCACAAAAGAAGGTAAGGAGATGGCTGAGAAGATAGCAGAGGTTGGTCTGAAGAACGCCAGCGCCATGGGGCCAGTTGAGTTTCCCGTATTCAATGGCAAGTTTCTGGGGAAAAACGTGGAGGTTAAGTTGGTCGAGGTGGAAGAGCAGAGGCTTTTGGGCCCGGCTTCGTTGAACGAGCTCTATGTTCACCATGGAAACGTCTCTGGCGTCTCAAAGGAGAAAGCGTCCAAGGAGATTTTGGAAAAAGGCAGAAGGTTTGGAATCACCTATCTCGACGCGATCGCAAAGATGGCGGCCAGAAGGATAGAGATGGCGGTTAAAGCTGAGGATTCTGAGGTTACTGTTAAGGTGAAGATGGCGAAGCTTCCGAGCGACATAAACATTGCCATCGCTGATCCGGCCATGCGATACATAACAGGTCAGACCAAGAAGATAGATGTTCGAGGGCCTGTGTTCACTTCAGTTAAGGCTAGTATAGAATAGCACTAGAGAAACCTTGAAATACACCAACGCGGAAGACTAGTTGGGCTAGACCGGGGGGCCAGGCGTCCCCTATAACCCGAAATCGTCGACATGCGGGGGTCGAAGTCTAGGGGGCGACGTCCTCTGATGCCCGGCGGCCCAAGTCCCGGCGCTGAGGTCACGTCCCACAGGATCGGCGGCTTCGCATCCTCGATCGTAAGGTCGAGGCTAAGCGGACTCACTCGTCGAACCCCGCCAGGACCGGAAGGTAGCAACGGTAGATAAGACGTTCGATGCTTGTGGGGTAGCGGGGCTGAGTCGTGGCTCGGATCACCCCCGAGCTGATGAGGCTTCCACCCCTAGGCGTGCCCAATTGTCGGGGTCGCCAAGCCTGGTATGGCGTCAGCCTGCTAAGCTGATGGGCTCTGCCCGCACGGGTTCAAATCCCGTCCCCGACGCTCATTCCTTATTATGGAACGGTCTAGATATCCAAGTGGGGCGATTCGCCGCATTGGAATTCTTGGATTACATACTGACTTCGCTTTCGTAAGCCCCCAATACCGCCGAGATCACTCTTTCCCTCGCTTCCTTTGTAACCGGATGGAAAATATCCCTAAATTCGCCAGATCCGTCCTTCTTCGCTGGAAAGCTCACCCATGGCCCATTTTCATTCTCCATCACTTTGATGCCGTGTATGACGAATTCGTCGTCCAGCGTAATCGCGGCAAATGCCTTCATCTTCTCCGAGTCCTTTAGCTTATAGATCCTGATGTCTGTTACTTCAGCCACCATTATCACCTCCCTTTACAAAATTTTGGTATTTGGAACCAGTTTCCGATCCAATCCCCCAGTCTCTGACCGTCATCATCTGGTCCCCACATAACCGAGTTTATCGAGTGTTATAAAAACATATCTAAATCCGGCTTTTTTGTAGAAATCTACAGCACACATCGCATGGGGATGGAAACTTGTTAATCTTACATGGGAGCAAATTAGGGAAGAATATCTAAAGTGTATTCCAAAACTTTTTGTATGAAAAATTAAATCTTTGTTTTATCAGGCAAAATAGTAATATCATCAGTTTCGAGGTTAATATTAATGACTATTGTTTTTGGTTTTCCATTATCTAAAACTCTTGCTGTTGCTTGTTCAAATTCTCTATTATTTTCATCTGTACTAGGAACTCTTTCGGTTCCAAGTTCCAATAATTTAAGATTTCTTTGATTTAATATATCCGAAACTCTGTTTTTTAATACTTGATCTGAAAGCAAGTTATTACCCCTAATGATAGGAGTATTACGCAGTTGTATAAATAGAAATTGGTTAAAATTTTCTTATTTTTGCCTTAGTTTTGCGAAAGAATCTTCTAAATAATTTTGTAGAAATCCACAGTATATCAGAGATTCTTTGAAATTACTTGGACAAAGGATTGATTTGCCCTGGCCCCGATAATGCTATTTAATAAAAATAAATTCGATATTATG
>CBDUVV010000046.1:0-8119 GCA_965370755.1 uncultured archaeon
TGCCATCTGAGAGCTGGGGCGCTGCGCTCCAGTACTTCACGGGTAGCAAGCCCCACAACATCAAACTCCGCGATATGGCCCTAAAGAGGGGCTTGAAGATCAATGAATACGGCGTGTTCAGAGGCGAAGCTAAGATATGCGGCGAGACCGAGGAGGAGATCTACGAGACGCTCAAGCTACAGTACCTCCAGCCGGAACTGCGGGAGGACCATGGGGAGGTCGAGGTGGCGGCGAAGGGAGAGCTTCCCGAGCTTGTTGAGCTGAAAGAGGTCAAAGGCGACATCCATGTCCATTCCACTTGGAGCGATGGAAACAACTCAATAATGGAGATGGCCTCAGCAGCAATGGAACGGGGCTACGAGTATCTAGCGATATGCGATCACTCCAAGTCCCTGGGGATAGCAGGGGGCCTATCAGAAGAGGATTTCTCCGTGCAGATGAAAGAGATCAGAGAGGCCAGACAAGAACTCGGCTTCCATATTCTAGCGGGCGCGGAGGTCAACATTATGAGCGACACCACCTTAGATCTAGCTGACGATGTTCTCAGTACTTTCGATGTCGTAGTAGCCGGGGTGCACACGGGCCTCAACCAGAGCGAGGAAAAGATCACAGGCAGGATTGTATCTGCCATGGAAAGCGAGCATGTGGACATAATAAGTCATCCCACCGGCAGGCTGATCGAGAGAAGATCCCCTTATGAAGTGGACCTTGAAGAAATAATAAATGTAGCTTCTGAAACCGGCACAGTGCTGGAGATAAATGCTGCTCCTCAGAGACTGGATCTTAAGGATGTTGCCGCGAGGCGGGCCAAGGAGAGGGGGGTGAAGGTTGCCATCAGTACGGACGCCCATTCAATAGAATCATTGGATTACATGCGGTATGGCATTGCCACAGCGAGACGAGGGTGGCTTGAGCCGAAGAACGTTGTAAATACTCTTTCCTTCGAAAAACTTATGGGACTGTTCTCTTGATTTCTCCCTTAAGAATTGCTTCTATAAGGGCCAATTCCTCAAAAAAGAACTTCTTCTTGGCGAGCACCCTTGCTTCAAAGCCCAACTCCTCTAGCATTTTAATCGTCCCCTCGTAGTCCGAAAGGGAGGAACCAATTGTTAAAACGCGCCCGCCGTCCTTCAAGTAATCCCTAAACTGAACGAGGAACCTGTCTATAACTCTCCGGCCGTCCTCGCCTCCGCTCCACGCTAAAGATTCAGCTCCATCCATGCCATCTTCAGGTAAATAGGGAGGGTTAAAAATTATGAGGTCAAAAAGGGGGGCTTTTCTAATTGCACCAAAGAGATCGCCCATTAGTACGTCAACATTCTCAATATCATTCCGCTTCGCGTTCTGCCTTGCGCACATCACCGCCTCACTGCCAATATCTACCGCTACCACTCGCTTAGCCTTCGCGGCACAAATGAGGGCCAGGATACCTGTTCCCGTTCCTATTTCCAGAACATCGCCGTATTCCCCATTCAATAGGCTGTCAGCTAGAAGGAACGTGTCCTCAGCAGGCTCATACACACCAGAACCGGTTTCTATTTGTAATCCAAAGAGCATCATCTTTTGAAAGCCTCTCGATGAGTTTAATTTACTTGCGTGGTATAGTTGATTATTGGTCCGAGAGTTTTGAGCGGGACGGAACTGAAGGTACTTGCCAATAAGGTTCGACCTATGGTATGGAGCGATTTCGATAAAGAGAAATTCGTCTACGAGCATCCCGCCGCTGGTTTTAATTTCTGATAGGTCCCTTGAATTCGATGAACCCTTTTCACCGTAAAATAGACCACTTTCTCTTGGTCTTCAAGCGATACGGCTTCTTCCTATTCCCCCTACGACTTAGGAATACTACCGCTGGCACGAGAAGGAAGGCTCCTATGGTCCATCGTGACACATCGATATTGAGACGGGGTCTTCTCACAGATGGAAGAGAGATTCGTGTAGGATCTTCAGATGCTAATTCACTTTCCGATTCAGATGCCAATTCGCTTTCAGAGAAAGTTTCACCTTCTGAAATAAGTTCTTCCTTGACATCGTCTATTACTTCTTCCACTTTCTCAACAAATTCCAAGTTACTTCCCTCTCCGATGAACACTTTGATTTCTTCCTCCACTTCGTTCCCTTTTTCATCCTCGGCTATCAAGACTATGCTGTGTTCTCCTGGTGTGGAAACACGTGTATCCCAGTTACAGGGTAGGGACCCGCATGCAAAGTTGCCGTCTATAAGCACTCTGATGGACTCTAAAAGTTCGTTTGTGGAGGCAGTTATAGAGACCACTCCAGAAACCCTCGAACCATTCAGGGGGTTCGTCACACTGAGCTCTGGAGGCTCAATATCTGGAAACATTAGACGAGTTACCTTATTTCCCTCGCCAACTACGATCGTACCATTATTGGAAATTGCAATCCCCCCTTGTATGTCTTCAGAAGGATATGCGAAGAGTTCTTGTCCCTTCTTGTTCAAGATGTAAGCGCCCTTTTCACTGGCAGCTGCGATGAGCTCTCCATCCAAAGAAACCCCAATATCATCAACCGCTCCGTATTCTGGGAAATAATTCCACGCTATATCACCCTCTGAAATATAGTCAACATACCTCGTCGCAACTACAACCCCCTGGTCCCGTATTGCAACATCGCTTATAAACTTCTTAGAAGTGTACTGCCAAACCAGATCGCCGTTTCTATTAAAGGAAGACACCACTCCCCTTGAGGTTCCGGCTACGATATAATCTCCTTGTGAAGATATGCCGACTCCTCTTACGGATGACCCCAAGTCCCTCCTCCATAACTCCTCGCCGTTTTCGAATAGAAAAACGAAATTATTTGAGGACCCGGCTACAACGTATTTTCCACCAGGTGTGATTTCTACATCCCTAACATAATCACCAATCGTTTTGCCATCATTATCCCAGAGCAAATCCCCCGTTTTGTTTAATAATTGGATGTTAAAATCGTCTCCAACAATCACATACTCTCCTGCCGAGGATATGGCAACGCTGTAGATGGTATCCGACAACTTCTTTCTCCATACAGACCCACTTTCGTTGATATAAGATACGTATCCATCCTCTGTACCTGCGACCACATATTTTCCATCAGAAGAAATGGCAACATCAGTTACAACTCCGTCCACTCCAACCTTCTCATCTAACTCCAGTTGTGGCACTGCGTAAACTGTTCCCATAACTAATAAAGAGAGCAAGATACATATTCTCAAGAGAGAACTTCTTATCGGCATAAAAGATGCCGTTTCTTCGGTGGTTATTTATATCTTACCAAAGTTAAGCGCATATTTTTTGGTGACTTATTACTCAAGAGGACTATGATTTGCTTAGAATTTTACTTGGGTATTTAAGTTATCGCTACTCGTAAAATTTAAGTCGGACACATAAGAATGAGGTGAAATCATGAGAAATTTAATAATCCTATTGCTTTGGGCACTATTTTCCATATTAATCTACGTAACTGCACCGAGGATAGAGCCGACAATTTTAAACTTGACACCAGGGCCCCCCATGATAACGGAAGTAACAAAGCCGCCAGCAACCGGGGCCCCTTTAACAGAGCCCCCTAAAGAATATGTGGATCCCAGCAAAGGCGGGACATTTGGACCAGGGGACAACGTGACGGTTCTAGGCGAAAAAGGAAAGATAGCAGTGGGACAAATAAAAGAGGGTAAGGTTATTTCATCGACGCTGGTAATTGAAGATAAGGAGTCTCAACCACTGTTAATATACGAACAGGTGGACGATCCTGATCATGGTCACCTCGAACTCATATCCTACCTTCAACAAGGCTACGTCGTCATTAGGCAAAATGGGAAGAAAATTGGCGTTTGCTTGAACTATTATGATGAATACAATTTCTCTGATTATGTGGCGGTTGTTTTTGAACCACAAACAGTAAATCCAGATTTGGAATCGAAGTTGCTTTGTTGATAAAGAAAGAGTTCGCCTATTTTCCAATGCCCCAAAAAAAACGCAACGCCTTCCTGTTTTTGTATGTTCCTATTATAATCGCTGGCAAGAAAGCAAATGCACAGAATAAATAAACATACGTGGGATTTACCGCCCTGAAAAAAGGATTAACTTTGAAGGGATAAAACGGCATAATATCGCTATACAAAAACGAGTCAAGGAAGACATGAGAATAAACACCTGTCAAAGAAGCCGTTAACGACCTTTCAAAAGAAAGCCTACGAATTCTCATTGCCAACCCTGCTAGAGCCACGCCCACGATTGACGCCCCCAGATATGAATGAAAAAACCCATGAAGATATCCCAAAGGAGAGATAAACATGGAATAAAAAGGCTCGATGTCAAGGATTACACTTGAAATCAGGAGCACCGGTAACTCCAAGGGTAAGACCAATCCTAAAATGAGAGCGGGTCCAATGTGGAAGGGGGTGAACGGCATGGATACAATTTATTTTACAAACTTTTAAACCTATGAGTCATGGATTGGGCTTTAGACTTATCTGATATACGCCGAGGGCAGGATTTGAACCTGCGAGCTCTTGCGAGCACCAGATTTCGAATCTGGCGCCTTCCCGGGCTAGGCTACCTCGGCACGATATACCCTCTAACTTGAGTGTTATAAACTCTTACTCCCACAAAAATACGGACACTCTTATATATTTCAAATTACACTTGTTAACAGGACATTGGTGTTTTACCATGGCTGTGACAAAGGACGACATTCTTCAGTACAGGTGGTTAGGACGGGAGCTGGGCTATACAGCCCTAGAACATGAAATAATATTCAGGGACCTATGCTGCGGCTGCGGTACTTGTGCTGCGGTCTGTCCAGAGAATGTCGTAACAGTTAATGATTTCCCAAAACTTGTGGGAGAGTGCACAGATTGTGGGTTCTGCTTGGATCAGTGCCCAAGGAGTTATTTTGATACCGATGCAATTGAGGAAAATATCTTCGGTAGCGTGGCCGAGGATCCCATCGGGCACATTGTTGCTATGAAGGGCGTCAGGGCCACCGACAAGGGTATTATGAAGGGCGCTCAGGATGGGGCTTTCGTTACCTCACTCTTGAAATATGCCCTGGATAACGGAATAGCAGACGGTGCCCTTGTAGCTGGCTCCGATGAGAACTGGAAACCTATTCCCAAGCTGATTACATCATCGAAAGAACTAGCAGATACAACGGGCACAAAATACTCTAATTGTGCTAACCTTTCCCCATTCACCGAGGCTAAAGAGAAGGGACTAAACAAGCTCGCTGTTGTGGGTCTGCCATGTCAAATAGAGGGCGTTCGTAAGATACAGCAACACCCCATCGAAGATGTAGATCTCAAAGACAGGGTTGCATTTACGGTAGCGCTGTTCTGCAAGAGCAATTTTCTCTACGACGGTCTCATGTTAGATATCGTCCAGGGAAGATATGGCATCGACCTGAAGAAGATGAAAAAGATCGACATTAAGGGTAAAAACGTATTTGTTACAACCGCTAAGGGAGACACGGAGATTCCCCTTAAAGAAGCCCATGAGTTCGAGCGCAATGGATGTAAGATATGCTGGGACTTTACCTCCCGCTTATCGGATTTCTCAGCGGGTTCTGTTGGTGCACCTGCCGGTTACACCACCGTGATAGCTAGGAACAAAATGGCCAAGGACCTCCTAAGTAAGATGGAAAAGGACAAGGCTATAGTGACCAAAGATCTTGATAATAAGCTATTAGCACTGAAGCTTCAGGAAATCAAAGAGAAAAGCGCAATAAAGGAATCACGCAAGAGGATACGAAAAGAAGTACCCCTGCCCTTCAAGCACCTTAAGTTTTAGAGAAATTTTCGTGCCCCATCTGGGTAATCTAACAAGAGGCCCGCTATTTTTCCTTTTCCCCAATCCCAACAGCCTCAAAGAACCTGTCCACTATGGCCTCTTCGGCGAGTCTCAACAGGGCATCTTTGTCCTTCACTGTCCCAAAGAGACCCAGGGGGACTTTGGCAGCCGCTGCCTGGGCATGCCCTCCAGCCTCACCGATATCTCCGAAGGCCTTAGTCATGGTAATCCCAAGGTTGAGTCTTATGTCCCTATTCCTGCCTGATACGTAGATGACATTTTTGCCGACCCCATACACAAGCACTGTTGATATTCCTTCCAGATTTAACAGGTAATCAGCCGCCTGTGGTAAGGTCTCCCTGTCCCTCACAAATCCGACGTTGGACATCAGATAACTCCCTTCAACCTTCCTGTTCTTTATCGCTTCCCCTAATACCTCCAAGCTCTCAGCTGCCATGAGAGGTGCGCCAATCTTGGCCAAGAGCTCATGGTTCACTTTCGGGTATAAGACCGCAACCGCCTTTAGGTCAGCCGTCGTAGTACCTCGGGTGAAATCCTTAGTATCCGTCTTTATACCGTAGAGAAGTGCGGTCGCAAGCTCCTCAGTTACCTCCTGATTGAGATGGGTCAAGTAATCGATCATTATGGTGGATGTTGCACCCACACCAGGTCTTATATCGATGTAGTCTCCCTTGACCTTCCTCATATCCACCTGATGGTGATCTAGTATTATATCGGGGGTTGTCCCCTTTTCCAAAGGATTATTTACTCCGGGAATGGACGCCTCTATCAGGGCAATTTTTGAGTAGGCCCTGAAATCCTTGACCTTGGAGCGATGGATCATCTCAATGCCCATGAGGTTAATCATGGCTCTATTCTCATCGTGGCCTATCTCCTCCCCATAGATGATGTCCGCCTTTTTCCCAAAGGACTCGGTTATCCTCTTGAGAGTTAAAGAGCTTGCAATGGCATCCGGATCTGGATTGTTCTGCGTGACTATCGCGACTCCTTTATCCGCATCGGATAGTATACTCTTAAACTTCTTTAGTTGTTTTTTGAACTCCAATGCCTCCAAGGTCTTAATGGCGGAGTCAGCCACCGCGTTGATGGGATAGATCACTTCATCTACCTCGTCTCCGTATTCGTTTGTAGAGCCCTTGGGGCTTGCCTTTGCTATAACGAGGGGTCTAGAGGTTATCTCCTTTACAGCCTTTGCCGCGCGGCCGTTTAGCTTCGAATCGCTTGTCACTATAAGCACCGATACCGCCTTGGCCACCTTGGCTTTTTTCAGGACTTTAGTATCGGTCATGTCCCCCTCCAACACGTCAAAACCTTTCTCCTTAAGCCTAGTTGCCCTGGCGTGGTCCTTTTCCACTATGCGGACGGTTTTTTTCTCCTCTTGGAGCTTGCTAGCAATGAAATCCGCAGTAACGCCACCGCCAAGTATTAAATACATAGAAATCCCTCTCTATACCTTACCAAAATAATTTATATCCTCACTGGTAAACTACTTTAGCTTTACCCCCCTTAAATGCTTTGCCTTAGGGACGAAATTAGTTGATAAGTATGTATGAAAAATACGCTTTCCAAGTAAGAGAAGCCGTGCAGCAACATCACAGTTGGCTTGAAGATTGCCTACCCATGATAGCAAGTGAAAACATTACAAGTGCAATGATAAGGGAAGTAGCCGCAAGCGACTTTGCCCATAGGTATGCCGAAGGGCCGCCGGGAAAGAGGTACTACCAGGGCTGTGAGTACATAGACAAGGTGGAGAATCTCGCCATAGAGCTTGCCAAAGAACTCTTCGAAGCACCTTATGTTAATGTCCAACCTACTTCAGGAGTAGTCGCCAATCTCTCGGCTTACTTTGCCCTTGCCTCCCCTGGGGATACAATGATGTCTTTGAACGTCCCTCACGGTGGGCACATCAGCCATGCTGAGATAAGCGCTGCCGGCGTCAGGGGGCTTAAGGTTAAGACGTTTCCTTTCGACGCACAGGAGATGATCATCGATGTGGACGAGAGTGCCAAGAAGATAAGAAAAGTCCGCCCAAAGCTCATCCTATTCGGAGGCAGCTTATTTTTATTCCCTCACCCCATAAGAGAGCTCCGGGAAACCGCCGACGAAGTGGGGGCTACAGTCCTCTACGATGCAGCTCATGTGTTGGGTCTTATTGCCGGAAAGAAGTTTCAGCAGCCACTAAAAGAAGGCGCCGATGTCATAACTAGCTCAAGACACAAAACTTTTCCGGGGCCACAGGGTGGCATAATCCTCGCGAAGGAAGAATTCGGAAAGGCTATCAGCACAGCTGTTTTCCCTGGCACTGTGTC
>CBDUVV010000047.1:0-7902 GCA_965370755.1 uncultured archaeon
TCCCCCGAAGAAAATCAAACCCACGTAGAAGGTGAACAAATCGAAACATTAAATCTAACTACCGAAACAACGTCGTATATGGGGAGAGTAATAATAATTCAGCCGAGGTAGGAGTCTATGGCGAGGCATTCCTCAGCCACAATTTTTACGTGTTCCTTTGGAGTGTATACTGCGTAGCTCCACTGGCTTTTTTGGGCTTCAGCTAAAATTCGTACGATGGGCGAGAGGTCCCTTATATCGTATCCTCCGTTGTCTTTGACCACTGTAGTATGAAGTTCCCCATGGGATGGAACGGGTGGTATGTCTAATATCACGTATCCCCGCTTAAGGTCTAAATTTGTTGCCATTTCATCTTCTATGGACCTGCGTCTTGCTGGATCGTCCCTCAAAGATAAGAGCTTATTTCGCAGCTCCTCTGGTGTCCCCTGCCACTCGCCTTCGTGGGCCCTCTTAAAGAGTCTTCTCGTGTTGAGGCTAGTGCTGATCTCTCCTGCATAGCCTTTGGCATCTCTGAATAGGTTCATGGCATCGTAATCATCCATCGTGTAGAGCTTACGGTACTCAATTAATCCGTCATCGATGGCGCTCTCCATCATCTTCAGGAACATGGCGTCGGCTATCCTGCTGGTGTGGTGTAAATAGACTGTAGGTGTCATTAGGAAACGCGCTACCAAAAGTGCTTCAACAGCCCTAAGACCGCCTTCCGTAATGGCCACGGAGTCATCGTAGATGGTCAATGTGTTAACAAGTCGATCCAGGTCAATTACTCCATAAGCGACGCCTGTATGGTGAGCGTCCCTTACGAGGAAGTCCATCCTGTCAACATCGAGTTCGCTGGATATCAAGCTGCCCAGTCGCCCACCTTTCCCGAGGATTAAGCTGGATACTTCCTCAGGATTTAATCCCTCGTCCCTAAGGATTGAGGATACATTCGAATTATTAATAAGCTCCTGGGTTATTTCCTCATGGCTCTGGCCCATGTAGCGCTCCAACAGCTCCTCTGATGTATGGGAAAGGGGCCCATGGCCGATATCGTGCAGAAGTGCCGCGATTCGGATTTTAATGGAATCGTCTTTTGATAGTTGGAGTGTATTTGCCACGCGGGATGCAACGTGCATGGCGCCAAGGGAATGCTCGAAACGAGTATGATTGGCGCTCGGGTAGACGAGGTAAGCCATTCCCAACTGTTTGATCCTGCGCAGGCGCTGGAACTCCAGCGAGTCAACAATCTTCGTCTCCGGTTCAGTTAGGAATATGTCTCCGTGAATAGGATCGCGAATTACCTTGCTTTTCTCAAGCTCATCGTAACCATTGTTAAACATGACACCACCACAGTTAGCCCGCAACCAATAGAACTCCTCTTTGTCTGGGGCCATCAAACTCGGCTAAAAAAATCCTTTGCCAAGTCCCAAGTTGGAGTCGCCCTTCGATTATCGGTACAATCTTACTTTCGCCGCATAGAAGGGCCCTGAGATGCGAGTGAGTATTATCGTCGATTCTGTCGTGTTCGTAGTCGCCGCCTTTGGGTATCAGCTTATCAACCATTTTTTCTAAATCCTTTAACAAGCCTGATTCGTTTTCGTTTATCACAATTCCAGCAGTTGTGTGTTTTGAGTATATGTAGAGGACCCCGTCTTTGACATCTAATTCTTTCAAGAAAGCCTCGGCCTCTGAAGTGATGTCCACGAACTGAGTGTGCTCGACAGTATTGACGCTTATCGTCTTATGCTTCATAGCCACGCCCAACCCCATAACTTTAATACATTCAAAGGATTTAAGTTTTGCCGGTTAATATGCGACTCCTACTCATCCATGCGGACCGGATAGGCTATGAGGTAAAGAGCAAGACAAAAATCGCCGAGGAGATACCGGAAGAGATCAAGGCTCAGGAGGCAGAAGAGTCGCTAGTGGTATTCATTGCCGTGGAGAAGAGCGATGAAACAAACCCATCGAGGGCTGTGGATGATGCAATCGTAGAAATAGAGGGGGTCTACGAGAATGTCAAGGCCAAGAACATATTTCTATATCCATATGCCCATCTGAGCCCCTCGCTGGCCGGTCCAAAAGTTGCGTTAAAGGTCCTAAAAGATCTTGAAAAAAAGCTCAGTTCCAAGTACAGCGTTAAAAGGGCTCCATTCGGTTACTACAAGGCCTTCGATCTTAAATGCAAAGGACACCCCTTATCCGAGCTCTCCAAGCAGATAGAAGTAGGAAAAACTGAGGAGAAGGTATCCGAGGCCCTTAAATCGGAGAAGAAGTTGAAATCGGAATGGTACATCCTCCATGAGGGTGAACTCATCCCGGCCAAGGAATTCGATTTTTCAAAGTACCAGAGCCTGAAGACGTTTTATGACTATGAGACCAAAGGGACGAGGGCCATGGATCGCGAGCCGCCTCATATTGCCCTTATGAAAGAACACGAACTTGTGGACCATGAACCCGGGTCTGACCAGGGAAACCTACGTTGGTATCCCAAGGGGGAACTCATTAAGAAGCTCATGGAGGAGCATGTTACGAACATCCAGTTGGATTATGGGGCCATGGAAGTGGAAACCCCTATAATGTACGACTATCAGCATCCCCAGCTCAAGAAATACCTGAACCGCTTTCCAGCAAGGCAGTACGTAGTAAAATCCGACGATAAGGAATTCTTCTTAAGGTTTGCGGCGTGCTTTGGTCAATATCTGATAAAGCAGGGAATGGGCATCTCTTACAAGCATCTTCCCCTCAGGCTCTACGAACTAACCCATTACTCATTCCGCAGAGAACAGAGCGGCGAGCTGGCAGGTCTGAAGAGATTACGCAGCTTCACAATGCCGGATATGCATACGCTATGTAGGAATATGGATCAGGCTAAAAAGGAGTTCATAGAGCAATTCAAGCTGAGCATGCGTTGGATGGGTGATTTGGATTTTGAATATGACGTAGCCATGAGGTTTGTAAAGGAGTTCTACGATGAGAACAAGGATTTCATTAAGAGCCTCGCGAATCTCGCTGAGAAACCCATATTAATTGAAGTTTGGGATCAACGTTTCTTCTACTTCGTTATGAAGTTCGAGTTCAGCATCAACGATGCCCTAAAAAAGGCTGCGACCCTATCCACGGTTCAGATAGATGTGGAAAATACAGAGCGATTCGAGATAACTTATACAGATGAGGACGGCTCTAAGAAAAACCCCCTAATGCTTCACGCGAGCATTTCAGGAGGCTTAGACCGGAATCTTTACGCCCTCCTTGAGATGGAATGGATGAGGAGCAAGCGAGGAGAAAAACCATCTTTTCCCCTGTGGTTGGCGCCTACTCAGCTCAGAGTGGTGCCTGTGTCAGAGGACTACCTTCCCATTTGTGAAAAGTTGCTCGTAGATTTTCAAAACGCCGATATCAGGGCGGATCTTGATGACGAGAACTTAACCCTCCAGAAGAAGATTAGGAATGCTGAAAAGGAGTGGGTACCCTACATCGTCGTAGTCGGTAAAAGGGAAGCGGAAAGTGGGACTTTATCCGTCAGAGTGAGGGAAAAAGGAGGGAAGGTGGCCGAGATGGCTAAACAAGAGTTGATCCAGGAGATCAAGGATAGCACTTTGGGGAAGCCCTACAGAAGGTTGCCCCTGCCTGATAGAATGTCTAAAAGACCAAGATTCCGCTAAATGTTAAACTGATTCGTTTAACTTTTAATAAAATTTAAATAGTATTAGTAATAGAAAGGGGCGAGATGGGACTCACTCACCTCACAGAAAAAGGAGTAAGGATGGTAGAGGTATCGGGCAAGGGAGACATAAAGAGGACGGCGAAGGCGAGTGGTAAAATATCCCTCAGGAGTGAGACCATCGGGCGGGTAAAGGCCGGAGAGGTGAAGAAAGGAAACGTCCTAACCACCGCTCAGGTCGCCGCAACCCTCGCCGTTAAGAAAACCCCAGAACTGATACCTCTATGCCACCCACTTCAGATAACTGGCGTGGATGTGAGCTTTGAGGTCGGAGAGACCGAGATCGAAGTGATTGTTGAGGTATCCTGTGTTGGAAAGACCGGTGTTGAGATGGAGGCCATAACAGGGGTTTCTGTGGCGCTTCTCACCATTTGGGATATGGTCAAATCCGTGGAAAAAGATGAAGACGGCCAATACCCCGTAACAACGATACAGGATATCAAGGTTTTAGAGAAACATAAGGAGTTGTTAGAGTGACCTCAGAGACCTCCGAGAAGCACAAGGCGATGGCACCTAAAAGCGTACGGGCCGCTGTGCTGACAGTCTCGGATTCTAAGTTTGATTACCTTTGGAGCAAGAACAAGGGCCTAGATGAAACGGACGATGTATCGGGGAAGTACTTGATTGATTCGTTGAAGAAAGCCGGTCATGAGGTGGTCTTCTACACCATTGTGCCTGATCACGAGGGGGTTATTTTGGAGATGATTGATCACACCGCCGCTACTTATTCGCCGGATGTACTGATAACCACTGGCGGCACGGGAGTTTCGGAAAGAGACGTCACTGTGGAGGCTGTGCGGAGCGTATTCGATAAGGAACTTGAGGGATTCGGTGAGATATTCAGAAGTAAGAGCTATGAGAGGCTCGGCGAGATTGCCCTCCTCTCAAGGGCCGTCGCCGGAGTCTACGCTGATACCCTAATATTCGCCCTTCCAGGTTCTCCCGATGCAGTTGAAACGGGCGTTAATATCCTACTAAAGGAGCTAGGTCATCTAGTCAAGCACGTGAGGGAATGAGATATGTTGACTCGAGCTACTGGCGAAGGAATGGTCCTCGATAGATACGGCAGGCCTCTCACCAGCGCCAGGATATCCATTACCCACAGATGTAATCTCAATTGCATCTACTGTCATCGAGAGGGGGTGACAGACAAGCCCCAGGAGGAAATGACCACAGAGGAGATAACGAGGATCACCGAGCTTCTGGCCAGGCATGGGGTCACCAAGGTGAAGTTAACCGGTGGGGAGCCCCTCGTGAGGCGCGATGTATGCGACATCGTCTCCGGGATAGCAGATGTAGAGGGGATAATGGAGGTCTCTATGACCACAAATGGTGTCTATATGGACAAATTCGCAGAAGAGTTAAAGGAAGCGGGCCTCAGGCGAGTGAATGTGAGCCTAGATACCCTCAACAAAGAGGTCTTCAACGACCTTACTAGGGTCGGGGACCTGCCTACTGTACTCAACGGCGTGGAAAGCGCCTTGAACGCCGGTCTGAAACCTGTGAAGCTGAACATGGTTGTGATGAAAGGGATAAACGAGAATGAGATTCAAAACATGCTAAAGTTCTGCTCTAGAGATGGATTGATCCTTCAGCTCATTGAGCTAATGACGACAGGCAATGGCCTATTCAGAAAACATTTCTATGACTTGGACGAGGTTGAGTCTGGGTTTGAGAAAGTAGCTAGGGGCGTTATTACAAGAAAGTTCATGCAGGGCCGGAGAAAATATTTATTGAACGGGGCGCAAGTCGAAGTTGTGAAGCCCATGCACAACACCGAGTTCTGCTCTAACTGCAGTCGTATCAGAGTCACCGCGGACGGCAAATTCAAGCCATGCCTCATGAGGAAAGACAATTTAATAGACTTTTTATCCGAAATGAGGAATGGTGCATCCGACGAGGAGCTTGAGAGGCTCTTCGAATCTGCAATGTACAACAGGGAGCCCTTTTTCAAAAAACCCGAAATCGTTAGTTAGGGGGTAGAAAACTTCATGTTGGAGAGGCTGCTCAGTTTGCCTGCTATATTAGTGGGGGCGGGCTTGATATATGTCGGCTATTTCGAGCAGGATATCTATCTTTTCTTTTACATCCTCCTGGGTTCTTCTCTCACGTTGTTCGGCATCCTCTTACTTTTCGGTCATGGCATTTCACCAAGACCGGCAAAAAAGAAAAAAGTTGATTTAAAAAACGACGAACCAATGGATGCTGTAGAACCCTTAGTAAGGCCTCAAGAATTCTGTCCTTCATGCGGATCGTCAATATTATCGGCTGGAAAATTCTGTGGGAGTTGCGGAAGGCCGATAAACACTTCGTCAACTCCACCGTAGGAGGTATAGTCATCTAAAACGAGATGTCAAAGGTTATCTATTAGGTCATTCCCAGGTTGCGTTCCCATGGTAGAATATCATAGTGTCGGTTTCAACAGTGTCGTCAACATCAGGGTCGATAGGCAACCAATCTGATGTAAACACATAATTCATAGAATTCATAGCTTGAAAAACTATGGCGTCTCCTAATAGGGTTTTGTTAATTGAAGTCTCATCCTCAGGGAAATCCACGACCACATTAACAAAATACGCCCGGGTACCACTACTAACATTGGTGTATATATAATCCAAATTGACCTCTTTGAGCCGCATGGGCTTTTGGGGTCCTTCAATAATTATCGTAGGAGATATAGTGAACTTGTATCCCATGTTAAACAGGCCTACAAGTCCTGTAGCCCCATCCCTCGCGGCAGCATGGGCCTTGTTGAGAGTAATTTCATTCGTTATGAAGGGGAAAACCAGTATCCCCATAATGACCATTATTCCAGCTAGAGTCACTAACTCTATGGATACCTGACCCCTCCTGCCCTTCCACAGGGATACGAAAGAAATCTTGACCTCCTTTGATGACATTTTCATATGTATTATCATCTCTTGGGACCTATAATTGTTACTATTCCCTTAAGGAAAATTATATTAGGTCTCGTGAAATTAACCCAAACGATAGGTAGAGTTTTGGGAGAAAGTTTTGGTTTATGGCCACGGTAGTGTAGCTTGGTTAGCACAAGGGGCTGTGGATCCCTTAGCCCGAGTTCGAATCTCGGCCGTGGCCCTTTAGCTTGGCATGGACGACCCCACTGTTTTAAGGTAAAACAACGTATCGAGTGAACATGCTCATAGAGGCATACGCCAAAACCCTGCCCGTACTTCTCCTAATACTAACTGGATGGGCTGCGAAGCGGACAGGAATTTTAAACAAAAAACACGGTCAATCCTTTGTATGGTTGGTCTTTAATGTCACGCTTCCTGCTACGATTTTCTTAGCTCTCCTGCGCGTAGAACTTAGCACGAGGCTCGTGTTACTGCCTCTGAGCGCGGTCGGCATTATCTTGGCCATTTATCCTGTAGCGAGGAGGGTCGCAAAAGAGTTGGCCCTGAGCCGGGAGACGGCTGGCACCTTCGTAATAGCCACGATGATAATAAATATGGGCTTCTTTGCTTACCCCCTTATAAAGCTCTATTATGGATATGACGGTCTCGCTCGGGCCGCTTTTTTCGATCTGGGGCACGTGTTCATAGTTTTCACACTAGTATACTTCATTGCTGCAAGACATGGTCGAGAGGACTACACATCCAGAGAAGCCATCACAGGGTTTTTCGGCTTCCCTCCCATTTGGGCCTTGGGTCTGGCCATAACAATCAACGCTTTTAATTTTGAAATACCTGACTTCGTTGGATTTATTCTACAGACCCTAGACTGGTTCACCATACCCCTCGTTATGCTTACTCTCGGAATTTTTCTAGAGTTTAATTTTCAAAATAAGGCGCCCCTCTTTTCAGTGGTTGGACTCCGTATGGGACTAGGTTTTCTCCTCGGAAACATTTTTGCCGCCATCTTCGGGCTTGATGGTCTTGACAGACAGGTAGTTATCCTCAGTTCCATGATGCCAATCGGCGTAAATTCTATGGTCTTCTCTGCCCGGGAAAACCTAGACGTTGAGTTCGCGGCAAGAGCTGTATCCTTATCAATAGTAGTCGGGCTCGTGTTTGTGCCAATAATCATCGCAGTGCTATGACGAGTCTCCTTGACACCTCTTGCACTTGCCAGAATCGGAGAACTCCATTAACGCTGCCTCCTCGCAGTCTTCACATATAATGAATTCCAATGCCGTTTCATCAGCAGGCTTCAATGCTTCACCAACTGCAACG
>CBDUVV010000048.1:0-7861 GCA_965370755.1 uncultured archaeon
TCACGACGATGTGCCCCTAATGCCGCAGAGGGTGATAAAGGAGATAATGAGTGTCTTGAAGAAGGAAGACATTGTGGTAACCGAGGTCGGCCAGTGCCAGATGTGGGCCGCCCATTACCTGGGCAGGAGCGAACCAAAAACATTCCTATCATCGGGCGGGCTGGGCACCATGGGCTACGGATTTCCCGCCGCCATGGGCGCTAAAGTGGGGAAGCCGAACAACAACGTCATAGATATAGCCAGCGATGGGAGCTTCCTGATGAACTGCCAAGAGCTCGCCACTGTGGTTAAAGAGAAGATACCAGTGGTCGTGGCCATCCTAAACAACCACTTCCTGGGCATGGTGCGGCAGTGGCAGGAGTTGTTCTTCGACAAGCGCTACTCAGCGGTCAACCTGGGAAGGGTGGACTTTGCAGATGTGGCAAAGGCATTTAGAGCGGAGGGCATCAAGGTTAAGAAGCCAGCTGAGATAGCACCCGCGATAAAAGAAGGCTTTTCATCAGGTAAGCCGACGATAATCGACATTGCGGTCAACCCGGTTGCCAATGTATTCCCCATGGTCCCGCCGGGAAAGGGACTGAAGGATATCGTAGAGGAATAAACGATGAAAGAAGAGGAGCAACTTCACATACTGGTGGTGTTAGTCGAGGACCATCCGGGCGTCCTCCAGAGAGTAGCTGGGATGTTCCGTAAGAGGGACTTTAACATCGACAGCATAACCGTCGGGCACTCTGAGCAGGAGGGCATAAGCAGGATGACCATAACTGTTCGGGGCCATCCCCAGATCCTTGAGCAGGTGATAAAACAGCTGCACAAGCTCATCGAGGTTGTAAAGGTCACAGAACTTCCCCGATACGATACAGTTTCAAGGGAATTGGCCTTAATCAAAATCAAGACCAAAGATGATACGGCGAGGGCAGAAGTGGTTCAGTATGCCAACATATTCAGGGGAAGAATCGTCGATGTGCGGAAGGATTCCCTGATAGTCGAGATAACCGGCGACAGCAACAAGATGGACGCCTTCATTAAGCTTGTTGCCATGTATGGTATACAGGAGCTCGCCAAGACAGGCGTTACGGCCATGGCCCGTAGGGGCGTGGAATAATCCCATGGAGGTATGGAATTGGCTTTGAAGGTATACTATGATAAAGATGTACAGATGGATGTGCTCGCAGGAAAGACCATAGCGGTGATAGGCTATGGCATTCAGGGGGCCGCCCAAGCCCAGTGTCTCAAGGATTCTGGCCTTGACGTAATTGTTGGCTTGCGAAAGGGACCGTCTTGGGAGAGGGCTGAAAACGATGGTTTGAAGGTTGCTAGCGTAAGCGAAGCCGCCAAGGAGTCGCAGATAGTAATAATGCTGACCCCCGATATGACACAAAAAGACCTTTACTACAACCACATTCAAGAGAACATGGATGAAGGGGATGCCCTGTATTTCTCCCATGGGCTCAACATAACCTACGGACTTATCCAGCCGCCTTCGACCATAGACGTCATAATGGTCGCGCCAAAGGGCCCAGGGGCCAAGGTGCGAGAGGAATACCTCTCTGGATTCGGTGTGCCAGCTCTCGCCGCTGTGCACCAGGATCACAGCGGGAAGGCCTTAGACAAAGCCTTGGCCCTTGCAAAGGCCATGAACTTCACCAAGGCGGGAGTAATTGAGTGCACTTTTGATCAAGAGACCTTCTCAGATCTCTTCGGCGAGCAGACCGTCTTGTGTGGAGGTAGCGCTGAACTCATAAAGGCTGGATTTGAGACCCTCGTGGAGGACGGTTTCCCACCAGAACTGGCCTATTTCGAGGTGCTTCACGAGCTCAAGCTCATTGTGGACCTGATTCAAGCAGGCGGATTGGAGTACATGTGGGACAGGGTCAGCGAGACCGCTCGCTACGGAGGGAGAACCAGAGGTAAACGTATCATCGATGCCAAGGTTAAGGAGACGATGAAACAAGTGCTAAAGGAGATAAAGGACAATACCTTCGCCGATGAATGGATAGCCGAATATAACAACGGGATGCCCAAGTTCGAAGAAATGAGAAAAGTTGAGAGCGAGCACGAAATCGAGAAAGTCGGAGCGCGGATAAGAGAGATGTTCGGGAAAAAGTAAAAAAGTGCGGGGGAAGGGATTCGAACCCTCGAACCGACTAACGGACAGGACCCTGAATCCTGCACCTTTGACCTGACTTGGCTACCCCCGCATAATGAGACTAATAGATGGTTTACTCATTAAAGAATAACGGTTGAATTATAAGGATTCGAGGAAGAATTCTATCTCACTTTTAAGTTGTTTGTCTTTTCCAGCAAGAACGATTTTTCCACTGGTATATAAGCTCACAACTAGGTCTGGATAACGAGCTAAAAATACTTGATACGGCCTCTCTTCAAATGTAAATCCGATCCTCTTTAGATAGGCTTTAAAATCGGAAAATTTAGATTCGGGGATCTGGGAGTACATAAAGCCTCACTACCCGATACAACGCCCAGGATTATCGACTCTAGCTAAATTTATCAAGAAATGTCAAAAGCTCTTTTGCCTTGTCCTCGTCGAAAGCGTCCTCTTTTTGCATGGACAATATGTATTCCCTGGCCTCTTCAATCCCAAGGTTTATTGCTTTGTTACGGATGCCCCCGAAGATAGCTCCTTTATTCTCAGGATTCGGTAGGTCGTCAAGAAGTTTTTTTAAGTTCCACTCGAAGGTCTCTAACCGGCCCATGTTCAGCATGATCTTCCTAGAACTGGTACCAGTCTTCCTTTTCGCCCTCCTAGGCCCCTTCTTAATAGTGTATTTTCTTCGCCGTGCCATGCGACTCCCTAAGACCTTACCTTCTGATAACAATCTCTACAGTATACGGGTCGGTCCCCTGTGGGCTTAAATGGCACTTCGGTTTCAACGCCGCAGTCCGAACAAGTTACAGTGGTCATCTCCCTCTGTTTGAAACCACCTCTACTTCCCCCCCGGTCCTTTCTCTTCGCTCTACAGGGTTTGCATCTTTTTGGGGTCTGAAATCCCCTTTCGTCGTAAAATCCCTGCTCTTCTCCAGAGAATGTAAATTCTTCTCCGCAATCATCACAAACTAGTGTTCTATCCTCAAATTCCAAAGTTACACCTTCTACCTGATAGTCGAAAAACAAGAAGATTAGATCGAACATCTAACCGGTTCTTAATTTTTCACTTTATTACCCTCGGTACTTTCACCCATTTAAATAGTTCGGTTGTGATGCGGCCGATTCCCAAGACTTTGACTAGATTTGGCAGCTCACTCTCGATTGGTTATAGTTTTCTTCTACCGAGAATAAAAAAAGTACATTTTTAAGTGGATTTTTATAATACAAATAAGAGTATTATCAAAGTGAGCAAAAAAAACATGAAAGTCTTCGATATTAAAGCTTTGGCTGATGATGCCAATGGAGAATATGTCTTGGGGTTAAAAGACCTTCAAACCCACGCCGTTTATCTAATCTATGGTTTACTGGGCCCCGGTGAAGGCGGAAGGAAACTGTATCCAGGGAAGGGACATGAAGAAATCCTCTGCGTAGTTCATGGAGACGTGGTCATCGACGCTAACGGAGAAACTCATTCCCTGAAAGCCGGGGATGCCATTCACTTGAGAGATGACGATGAGTTCTATCTCAAGAACAGTGGCGAGGAAACGGCATACTACGTGCTGGCGGGTGGACATCCTCCGGAGTATCATTAATAGCCCTATCAAAAGTTAGGTCAAAAACTGGAGGCTAGAACAATTCCCCTCAGCAAGAAGCTACTGGATTTGCTAATTGAAGAAAAACTAGAGGATAAACTAGTTCTTGACGTAGGTTGCGGCAGTGGACGCCTGACATTTGCATTAGCACCTTATGCCAAAAAGGTAGTTGGCATAGATATCTCCGAGGCAGCAATTGCAAAAGCAAAATCTATCGCGGGCGAAAAGATAACAGAAAATGTGGAATTTCGAGTAGCTGACGCTGAGGCAATAGAATACAACGAATTTCTGGGAGGAGATATTGACGTAGTTACGGCTAACCTTTGTATGAGCTCTGGGATAATTAAAAGATCGTCGAGGGCTTTGAAAAAAGGTAGGCCCTTTGCATTTGTCTGCTTTCAAAGTGAGCAGTTAAAGGAGCTTGGTGGATCGAGATTCTCCTTTGATGAAGACGAGATGCGACGGCTACTGGAAACTTCGGGATTTATGGTTGAGCATTTTGATGTCGAAAAATGGACTTTAGACCTGCCAGAAAAGGAAATTATTGAAAAAGAATATCGAAATTATCCATGGGCATTAAGAAGGTGGGATAAGCTTATGAGCTACTTTGAAAAGGGAGGCCGGAGGCTTAGCCAAGGCCGGCTGCTAGTAAAAGCCCGAAAGTTGTGATGTAAATGGGAAAGAAAAAAAAGAAGATTCGAAAGAAAAAAGCCAAAAAGAACCGTTCTTTACGCGCCGTTGGCATCTTACTAGGGCTCCTTGTTTTGATGGGTCTAATTTTAATGCCAAAGGCAAACCCCGAGGAGTGGAGGATCTCACCGGATGGCCTCCTCGAGTACCCAGCAAAGAGAAGCCGGATAGATTGCCAAAGAACCCCCTTAGAAGATGGCGATGATTATACTCTGGATAAGGTCATTTTTGAGAGCAAGGGACTTACAGTCTACGGATTACTGCGAATACCGAAGGGTGTTAAAAATCCACCGGGTATGGTCCTTTTGCCGGGCGCCCAAGTGACCAAGGAGGGCCAGCAGGCCCTGGCTAAATCTATGCAGAAACTCGGCTACGCCTCGCTTTCCCTCGACCAGCGAGGTCACGGCGAGACTGGCGGTTATGTGGCAAGTATGGAGGAGGATTTCCGCTCATTTATCGGGGACGTGGAGCCGGTCCAGCATAAGATGGTTTATGACGCACTAAGAGCAGTGGACTGCATGCGAACCTTCGATGAATTGGATCACAAGCGGATATACATCGGGGGAGAAAGTATGGGCGGAAGGTTCGCCATCATCGCCGGTGGAATTGACACAAGCATAGCTGGAGTGCTCGCGATTAGCACATCAGGTTACAGGTTGCCATCGGGTCTACCGAGTGATCAACTTAGATTCTTTACATCAATAGATCCGAACTCGTACATTTCAAAGATTTCGCCGAGAAAACTCGTCATGATTCACTCTAAAAATGATAGCGTGGTTCCCATAGATGATGCCCTGATAACTTATGAAAACGCCCATGAGCCTAAGGCGTTTTACACCATCGAGGTGGGTGCTCATCATGGCTACCATCCAGATATGGACGAGTACATAAAAACAGAATTTGGATGAGAGGAACAAGGTGCGCTACAAGCTCATCAGAACTTTGTGATTATCTGAGAATATTTATATATAGTGAAAAATCTATATCTGTTTAATTCATTTATGCACTTAGGCTAAGTTTGCCGTGTATATCTCGGTGGTGAGTGAACATGGAACTACCTCAGTGGTTCAAGGACCTTAAAATCGGCACGAAAATATATGTGCTTGTATTTATCGTCGGATTCTTCGCTTCTACTTTTGCTGCTTTAGGTTTCTTTACTATGAGTGGGATAATGGGGGATCTACATCAGATAACGTCCAACGGTGGGGATACAGCTCAAGAACAAATTGTCTTGAACGCATACAACAGGGCCGAGAGTGCTAGGAGATTAATCCTTCTCCTATGGATCTCGACCACTATTGCGGCATTGCTAATTACGAATTTAATTGTGAACTACCTGACCAAAGCGATACACAGACTGATTTTGGTCTCGAAAGAGGTTAGCGAATATAAGCTTACGAGGAACGTGACAGGCCGAACAAAGGACGAGATTGGCAATCTCTTCGGAGTAGTTGGCAACATGATTACTAATCAACGTGATATTGTCTCCATGATTAATGTTGACACCGAGAAGGTCTCGACTGCCTCTCAAGAACTGGCGGCAGCTGCAGAAGAGATGAGCGCTACCATGGAGGAAGTATCTTCTACCATTCAGAACTTGGCTCAAGGGTCACAAACTCAGGCTCAGCAGGTGGGCAAAGCCAACGACGAGATGAAGAAAATATCAGACGGTTTAAGTTCCATTGCAACCAGCGCTAAGTCAGCCGTGGACACTTCGAACATGACCGACAAAAGGGCACAAGAAGGCAGTAAAGCGGCGGAAAACGCACTCAGCAGGATGGAAGAAATGAAAGAAGTAGTGATTGACTCCACAAAGGCCGTAGAGGGACTCGGTGAGAGATCGAAGCAGATTGGTGATATTGTGGATGTTATTACGAATATTGCTGCGCAGACTAATTTGTTGGCTCTTAATGCTGCTATTGAGGCTGCGCGTGCTGGTGAGCATGGTCGTGGTTTTGCTGTGGTTGCTGATGAGGTTAAGAAGCTTGCGGAGGGTTCTGGTACGGCGGCTGAAAAGATCGCAGAGCTTATAGAAGACATCCAAAGTGAGACAGATAAGGCCGTCATAAAGATGCAGGAGGGGGCACTGGGCGTCGGAGAAGGAACTGAGGTTGCAAAGGAGGCACTTTTAGCACTGAAACACATCGCGGGCGCTGTAGGAGAGACCACAAAAGAGATTGAAAAAATCTCTAATGCTACTGAAGAGCAATTGAGCGCAACGCAAAGGCTGGCAGAATTCCACAGTGAGATCGCCGGGGCTACAGAGGAAGCCGCAGCCAATACCCAGGAGGTGTCAGCAGCCACTGAGGAACAGACAGCAGGCACTCAAGAGGTATCGGCCTCAGCCCTGATGCTAAAAGACCTGGCCGTCGAACTTCATGATATTATGGGGAGATTCAAGATCGAAAAGAAGAAGAAAGGTGCCCAAGAATCCCCTAAGGGAACGCCTGAAACAATACCTAAAACCTCTAGCTCAGAAGTAATACCAGATATGAATGGAAATCCACCCACAAGAGGGTCAAGACCTCTTCTTCGAGGAAAAAAGAAGGAAATGGACGGCAAGATAAATTAATAGATGGCCGAATAATTTTACTTAGGAAAACGAAGGAACCACCTTTTGTGGAAATCATCAGCAATCAGATCCTCACTTATATAGCTTTATATGCGAGTAGCACCACCCTTCAATTATGAAGAAGGACATGGAGTGGGCTATTCTGAGCATTCTCATCGCCCTCCTGTTCATATTCTCTTTGTTTGTAGTAAGACCCGTCCTGGATGCATTAATTGTAGCAGCGTTCTTCGCCTATCTGACGTACCCGCTGACCAGCAAGTTAGAAGAAATCCTAAAAAACCGGTCAATCGCCGCCTTCTCCGTGGTGGCCCTAGCAATTTTACCCCTGATACTAATTGGAGTTCAGCTGGTAAACATCTATTCAAATGAATTTTCCAAAATATCCGAGATACGCTTCTCATCGCCCATGTTAAACATCGATTGGGACAGTCTATCCCAATCTGTCATGAACGAGGTCCAATCTCAACTCAGCCCCGAGAAGGCACTCAAGGGGATAAGCATAGGTGTGGTGCTGGTGATTAAAGTATTCATCGTAATGGCTGGGGCCTTCTACATGCTCAGGGAGCGGATAGTACTCAGAAAGTTTTTGATAAGCCTTGCCCCTCCTCAAAAGGAGGATATCGTAGCCTACTTCTTAGACACCGTAGATGGAACCTTCTACGGCGTCTTTATGGGCCACTTGATGACTTCACTATTCACGGGGATAATTGCGGGGATAGGATTCGCCATCATCGGTAGCGTAATGGGCGTACAGGCCCTAATGACCTATCCATTTCTCTTGGGAATGATAGTCGCCGTCGCCACTCTCTTGCCCATTGTTGGTGCCTATCTGGTCTACCTCCCAATTGCAGTTTACTTATTTATTACAGGACAGACACCCGCGGCGATAGTGCTATT
>CBDUVV010000049.1:0-7851 GCA_965370755.1 uncultured archaeon
TCGAGCCATTCTTGATCGCTTTTTGAAAGCCCAATATCCATATATTTGCCCCATTATACTTTTAGCTTTAATTTTATCTTCTGTTAGTTAGTTTACTGTTAAAAACATTGTTAAAAATATATACGTGGAAATAACTAAGAAAAGTTGAAGAAATCCTCAAATACAAATAAATCCAGAAGCTAGGGCGTATCCCCAGCTCATGAATCAAAAGACTGGTGACCCCCCGGCTAAGTCCGCCAACAGCGTTTTCCTATTGGAAATTACGTGGCCTTCAGAACGTGACAACTTTATCACTTTCCTTAACTATACGGTGCAAATCTCCCATGGTTGACAGGGAACACATTTCCGAGCCCTCGGAATTACGAATTTCGAGGCAGGTGCCACAGGCGAATATTTTGCCCCCGCTATCAACAAAGGATTGCATCTGTTCTGTTACAATGAACTCTTCGGTATCAAGAGATTCGCATTCCACTCCTTTTCCCAGCAAGAAAACCTGCACTTCATTCCCTGCCTTAATGGAGAAATTTCCAAAGCGAAAGGCGTTCCAAACGGTCTCGGGGTCGTTGGAATAAATCACAATTCCCAATCTCATGGCCATGGCTCCTTGATTTTGATAAGATAAAAGGTCTTATACGATTTTGTATTTACCCCAATTAATAAAAGTGGTTGGGTAGCTTTGTGAGACCAGATTTTGAGAAATTATATATCTTAACGTGGGGATATAACCATCTAATGAGCACTCAGGGATGGAGGATGAATAAATTATGGACATAAATTATTTTGTTTCATCTTTTATTGCCATCTTCATAATCGTGGATCCAATTGCCAATGTACCGATGTTCGCGTCCTTACTCTCTAATTTCAAACAGGAACACAGGAAGGTGATTATACGGAAGGCAGTGGTGATAGCGGCCACTGTTCTCATCCTCTTCACGGTCCTTGGTGCCACCCTTCTCAAATACCTAGGTGTGGAGATTTATTCGTTCAACATTGCAGGCGGCATTCTCTTGTTTCTCATCGCATTGGAGATGCTTTTCGGCAGGACCACTGCCACTAGAAGTAGTGTAGAAGAGGAAGACGAGGCAAAAAAAAGAGAAGACATAGCGGCGACACCTCTAGCCGTACCCATGCTTGCGGGTCCAGGAGCAATAACTGCGGGCATAGTCCTCTTCAACTCAGCTCCGAGCATTGTAGAGCGGGCGGCCTTGATTTTAGACATCGGGCTAGTATTCCTTGTAGCTTACGCTATTTTGTCGAAATCAGAAAAAATAAACAATGCCTTAGGAAAAATAGGTACTAGAGTGATAACAAGGATAATGGGTTTGATTTTATCCGCAATAGCGGTTCAATTCGTGGTAAATGGTGTGCGCGAGGCGATAAGCATTGCAGGGTGAAAGCATGGATGTAGTAGGAATAGGAGCCCTAAATCATGATCGTCTTTTGAAAGTCAAAAGAATAGCGGAAGCTGGGGAGGAGGTGGGAGTAGAATCCATGACGGTAGCTCCAGGGGGTAGCTCCGCAAACACAATCGTAGGACTAGCTAGGCTTGGCATGAGCACTGGCTTTATCGGCCGCGTTGGAAACGACGAGGAAGGCGAATTCATCTTAAACGACCTAAAAAATGAGGGAGTGGACGTAACAGCTGTGGTCGTAGAAGAGGGAAGCACAGGCATAATCCTTGCCTTCGTGGATGAAAATGGCGAACGGGTCATGTACGCTCATCCAGGAGTGAACGACGACGTACGCATAAATGAATCCAATTTCGAATACGCCAAGAGAGCTAAATACCTCCACCTTTCGTCTTTCGTGGGTGAAACCTCGTTCCGGGCGCAACAAGAGCTCATAAAAAAACTGGGGGACTTCAGTATCAGCTTCTCCCCCGGAATGCTGTACGTCAGAAAAAACAGAGATGAAATTGAACAGATGATAGCATCAACGGAAGTCCTGTTCATGAACGAGGATGAAACTAAGATATTCACTGGGTCGGACTATGAGAACGGCGCCGACGAACTATTGAATTTGGGGGCGAAGATGGCGGTAATAACCTTGGGGGGCAAGGGATGCTACATCGCCACGGCAGATGAGTGTATCTCAGTGGAGACGTATCAAGCAAGCGTCGTGGATACAACCGGAGCGGGGGATGCCTTTGCAGCGGGCTTTCTATATGGACTTCTAAAAGAAAAAAGCCTCGTAGAGTGCGGAAGAATGGGCAATTGGATTGCTTCAAGATGTATTGGCTTCGTGGGCGCTCGAGCCGGGCTGCCATGGGAGACGGACTTCAAACACGAATTTGGATAAATCGAGTCAGTTCGAGGCAAAGAGCCCCGTGAAGCCAAAACTCTCCACATCGAACAATCCGAGGTCGCTCAGCCGTAGCTCCGGTATGACGAGCAAAGATAGAAAAGAAAGGGTCGTGAAGGGAGAGGAAAGCTTACAGCCCATCGCTTTAGTTGCCATATGAAGGTTTTTCAATGCCTTCGCCACCACCTCTGGCGTTTCATTGCTCATAATCCCGCCGACAGGTAGTTTGAGGGCTCCTATTATTTTCTTATCGTAGACGGCCGCAAGCCCACCGTTCATCATCGAAACGACGTTTACGGCGATGGCCAAATCCCAGTGGTCTGTGCCTACTGATACTACGTTATGAGAATCATGGGCAATGCTACTGGCGAGGGCGCCCTTCTTAAAGCCGAATCCCTTTACAAAGGCATTTGCCATGTTCTCCCCGACGTATCTTTCCAGCACTGAAAGCTTCAGGATGTCCCTAGCTACGCTATGTTGCACAAGCCCCTCATCTACATCCAAATCGGCTATGGTCTTCTTGGTGAGGATTTCGCTCTCGACGATCTTGATAACCTTGATCTTTACTAAACCCTTTTCAGCCTTTACTATGAAATCCTCAGGCTTCTTCTCGGGGAGGTTAAAGGAACTTTTTACCTCCTCGGGCTGGACTGAAAAGAAGGGAATTCCCTCTGAGGCCACGTGTTTACCGTCGATCCAAACGTCCTTGACCTCGAACTTCTCAAGTCCATCGACTATCACAAAATCAGCTGGATCGCCAACTCTGAGCAAGCCCACGTCCAATCCATAATGTTTTACGGGATTGAGGGAGACCATGCGCAAAGCTCTAATGGGGTCCATCCCAAGTTTTACGGCTTTGGCCAAAATGGAGTCCATGTGTCCTTCATCCAAAAGTTCGCCAGTGTGCTTATCGTCGCTCACCAAAAATCCCTCCCCCTTGAAATTCACAAGTGCCTCCAGATTTTTTGCGGATGACCCTTCCCTTATCATTATTTTCATTCCCAGACGGGCTTTCTCTTCGGCTTCCTCGAGGGTCGTGCACTCATGGTCGGTGCTTATTCCCGCGGATACATATCTCTTCAATTCCCTACCTCTCAGACCCGGGCAGTGCCCGTCGATAGGCTTGCCTCTTGCCTTGGCAAGAGCTATCTTCACAAGCAGCTTCCTGTCGTTGTTTATCACCCCGGGGTAGTTCATCACCTCGCCCAAGGCGACCATATCGTCCATTCTAAGAAGTTCACCTATCTCTTTGAGTCCGATGGTTGCCCCATTCGTCTCGAAAGGAGTGGCAGGTACGCAGGAGGGAGCTGTGAAATATACTTTTAGGGGCACGAGTGAAGCGTCTTTGCGCATATACTCAATGCCTTCCATTCCCTCCACGTTTGCAATCTCATGGGGGTCAGCTACAACAGCAACGGTTCCTCTCGGTACCACGGCCTGGGCGAATCGGCTTGGGGTAAGCAGAGTGCTCTCTATATGGATGTGGGAGTCTACGAATCCAGGCAAAATATAATTCTCAACTTCAGCGTCGTTTCCAATCCGTTCGATACTAGAAATCTTTCCCCCGCTTATCTCAAGCACACCTGGGAATATTTCTCCCCTTTCCACATCTACGATGTTGCCCGTAAACTTGGTCATGGGAAAAAGATTAAAGCTTCAGAAGCTCGCGGCCTTCGTCTACCACTATATTGCAAGGCATCGGTATCTTGCTTGCCGCCCTGCGGAGGGCATCTTTAGCCTCGTGATAATGCTGCGGATTGACTCTTACGACCATTATATCTTGGCCCTTTTTGGCCTTTGCTCCAAGGCTTACGGCTTTCCCGAAGGCATGTCTCATACCGTCGGAGACCCTGTCAGCACCAGCGCCAGTGGCCTGCTTATTCTCCCTCAAAATTTCATGAGGATAGAGTTTGATCTTGAGGTGAAAACCACTCCGGCCCGCCGTATTTGTAAGATATCTATTGCCCGCGATCCTGGCGGCCTCCATGGCGTTGTGGGTCATCTGGCCGTGTTCCTTGGCCCGGAGGGAGAGCTTTACAGGGAACTTATCGCTGTTGGCAATGTCGCCCATGTCAAATATTGTGATCTTTGAAGCCGGAATGCCCCCCATGTACTTCTTCCTCGTAAAGGAGCGTTTCTTCGGTATCCTGTAAATCGTGCCTGGTTTAGTGCCCATTATAATCCCTCGCGGATTCAGAGAAAGTTAACGACTTCACTATATAAAGCTAACCCGTAAAATATCCTCAGAAGTAGTAAACGTATTCAGATCCGACGAAACCAACCTTTCTGCCCAGCACCAGGGCCATGGGTATCCTCAGCTTTTTGAACTCGTCTCCCACTTGGACATCCCTCTCCCAAGAGGATCTGACATCCATCACGGCCTTAGCCACTACGTTTTTACCATTGGCGACCTCGATAAACTGTAGATTCTCTCTGGGGTGCTTTGGCTCAGGCCACTTTATCACATAATTTTTCTTTCCGTACTTGAACTTCGTGTGACCCTCAAGGTTAACGAATTCCCCGGTGATCTTTTGCTTGTTGAAAGATAACGTAAAAGGCTTATCCCCCTTGGTAACCGTAAGAGCCATCCTTAATTCGACTTTCAAGGTTCCTAGGTTTTCCCCGCTTGTGTCTTCAATCGAGAAGGTCTCACTATCGTTACCGAGTGCTATCCGGTCGGCAACTGCAACTAACTCATCACCGTCGTATATCCTGTGAAGCCTTGGGAAGACTTCCCACCACCGAGTCTTAACCGTTAGCGCCATGAATAACCACTTCAGATGATTTCTCACGTTCCTTATACTTTACTTTTTCTCTTTTAGGCTTAGGGCATAAAATGGGGCCGCTGAGATTTGAACTCAGGTCCATGACTCCCGAAGCCACGAGGATAGACCAGTCTACCCTACGGCCCCTCATTTTGATGTCAAGGTTAAGAAAACTATACCCCGAATTTAAAATTATGTTCGACTATTGACTTATGAATATACGTTTTTTGCCGAAAGTATTAAATACTAACTCCCCGTTACACCAGGGGAAAGGTGGTACTTCTGAGTTCTACAGGCGAACTTTCAACTTTCATTGCAGGAGAGATAGTGTTATCCCCCGATCCGGGTAAGACCATAAAGAAGTGGAGGGAAATGGTGGGCATATCCCAGGGCTCCCTGGCGGGGAATCTAAAGATGTCGTCATCTGTTATAAGCGACTACGAGAGGGGCAGAAGAACTCCTGGATCAAATATGGTTAAAAGGATCGTGGGTGCCCTCGTAGATGCCGATGAAGCAAGGGGTGCCAATGTGGCCAAGACATATGGCCGGGTGTTGCCAAAAAGCCCTGGCTTGGAGGGCGTCATAGAGCTAAGGGAGTTCACATCTCCCGTAAAGGCTAGCGAAATACTACGTGCCGTGCAGGGCAAAGTCATAACCAATGATAGTCTTTTGGAAAAGGACCTCTTCGGTTACACCATCCTAGATAGCGTCAAGGCAATACTGGGACTCTCCGTAGAAGAATTTCACCGTATATATGGCATGTCATCTGAGAGGGCCTTGGTCTTCACCAACGTTTCGAGCGGTAGGTCACCTTTCATAGCAATAAAGGTTTCCAGCCTCAAACCCGGGATGGTCGTCCTCCATGGATTGGACAAAGTTGACCCCTTAGGTGTTGCGATTGCTGAGCGGGAGAAGATACCGGTGGTGCTGTCGACCATAAAGGATATTGGTGAATTGACAGAATCCCTCAGGAGGAATACGTCTTGAAAGTCGGCATCGTTGGATACGGGGCATATGTGCCCAGATACAGGATAAAGGTCGAGGAGATAGCAAGGGTATGGGGGAACGACCCGAACAACATAAAGAAAGGACTGTTGATATCGGAGAAAGCTGTACCAGATCTCGACGAGGATACCACAACTATATCGGTGGAAGCCGGTAGAAGCGCTCTTCGGATGGCTGGTATAAACACTGAGGGGATTGGTGCGATATACATCGGCTCGGAGAGCCATCCATACACGGTAAAGCCCACAGCGACCATCGTCGCGGAGGCCCTAGAGGTGCCTCCAGAGGATCTCACAGCAGCGTCATACGAATTCGCATGTAAAGCAGGTACTGCTGCCATGCAGGCTTGCATGGGTCTTGTGAAGTCAGATATAATCAAGTATGGACTGGCAATCGGCGCGGATACTGCTCAGGGAGCACCTGGCGATGCCCTAGAGTTTACTGCCGCCGCGGGGGGAGCGGCCTTCGTAATTGGGAAAAATGGTGTGATCGCTAGCTTCGAGGGGACCTATTCTTATACCACGGATACGCCGGATTTCTGGCGCAGGGAGGGCCAGTCGTACCCAAGCCATGGCGGCCGGTTTACTGGAGAACCAGCATACTTCAAACATGTCCAAAACGCTTCGAGGGGGCTCATGGATAAACTTGATTTGGAGCCTAAGGACTTCGACTATGCTGTCTTCCATCAGCCCAATGGGAAATTTCCGAGGCGCGTAGCCAGCAAGCTCGGCTTTACAGCGCAACAGATTGAAAAAGGCTTGCTCGTGGGTTCGATTGGGAATACTTACTCGGGTTCCTCCTTGCTGGGCCTTGCAAGTGTGTTGGACCATGCCAAGCCAGGTGAGCGAATACTCCTTACATCATTTGGTTCTGGAGCAGGTGGTGATTCCTTTAGCATACTGGTGGAAGACGAGATCGAGAAAAAGAGGGGATTTACTCCAAGAGTCGAGGACTTCCAAGAGGTCAAGGATTACATCGACTATGCCAATTACGTGAAGATGAGGAAGAAGATCAAAATTTAAGGTGGACCTATGAAACGTGTAGCAATAATGGGACTAGGGCTTACAAAGTTCGGTGAGCATTGGGAAGAATCCTTCAGCGGTCTCTTCGTGGAAGCAGGAGCCAAGGCTTTGATGGATGCTGGCTTAGAGGGCAAAGATGTGGAGGCCATTTTCATCGGTAACATGTCGGGCGGACGTTTCATCGATCAAGAGCATATAGCCTCTTTAATTGCCGATTACTCCGGTCTAGCTCCCATACCCTCTACAAGAGTAGAAGCAGCCTGCGCATCAGGGGGGCTTGCTTTGAGGCAGGGAATAGCTGCGATAAACAGCGGGCTCCATGATCTCGTGGTCGTGGGGGGCGTTGAGAAAATGACCGATGTGCTTACAGAGAGAACGACCCAGACCTTGGCGACGGCAGCAGAACAGGAGTGGGAGGCTTTCTTGGGCATGACCTTTCCTGGACTTTACGCCATGATGGCTAGACGTCACATGCACGACTACGGCACAACTAGAGAGCAGCTATCTATGGTCAGTGTGAAGAACCATTCCAACGCGAAAGACAATCCCAATGCTCAATACCAATTTGATATTACGGCGGAGGATGTCCTCGCATCGCCCATGGTAGCAGATCCCCTGAGGCTATTGGACTGCTCACCCATAACCGACGGAGCTGCATGCATCGTCCTTGCCAGTGAGGAGAAAGCCAAAGAATACGGCAACTCATCTGTTTATTTCACCGGAAGTGGACAAGCATCGAGCACCATCTCTCTACACAG
>CBDUVV010000050.1:0-7848 GCA_965370755.1 uncultured archaeon
CCATTGGGGCGTTTACATCGTCCGGATACCGGAGGAATAAGTCCGTGGTCTCTTGGAGGGTCGAACTGCTGACCACCCCTATAAGAAGCAATGCGATACCGATATGGATTATGTGATTGCCAACCACCCTTGGCGCTGGATTCTTGTAGGCCCTATACGCCGCACCTGACAAAGCGAAGATAGCGATAGGTAGGAAAGTGGTCGTATATGGCGAGAGCTCCGGTCGAGTGGATTTAAGAATCAATGCCAGAAGTGCCGTTCCTCCCATCACCACGCCCGTCACTTTGAAGAGCTTATCTGCCCGGAGGACGCCCATCAGGGCGCAGAACCCTGCAAGTAAGGTCAGGGCTAGAGTTAGTGGAAAGCCCTTTTCATTGAAGAAACTGGGGGATATGGGAGGCTCAACGCCGGATAGATATTTTTCGATTACAGGTTGGGTAAGTCCCCAAGTCAATAGGAGAGTGACGGCGAGGAAGACGATGATGGTTAATAGGAATGTCTGATGAGTTAGATCTTCACCAGCTATCTTCGTCCACCCCTTTTGAGCCTTTAGACGACGGATGCTCAGAGCTACCGAAGCTGAGGCCATGAGGAATATGGTTCCTATGAGATACTTGCCCATTTCTGTTCCGGAGTACGCGTGAGCCGATTTGAGGACGCCGCTCCGGGTGATGTACGTGGCGTAGATGATTAGTGTCAATGTTAAGAGGCCTAGGAAGGGCGTCAGCACTTGAAATGCCTTCCTCCGCTTCGCCTGGATGGAGCCGTGGAGAAACGCCGAGAGGCTTAGCCACGGTATTAGGGACGATATCTCAATAGGATCCCAGGTCCAGTACCCGCCGTAGGAAAGCTCTTCATATGCCCAAAAGCTGCCCACAAATATTCCGGCCGTAAGGAAGAACCAGGCTAGTCTGGAGTAGGTCCTGCTCAACGCTTCCCAATCTCCTTTGCCGGTGTACAGATAGACCAAGGAGGCCGCGAAGGGCACTATAAGCAAGCCATAAGCAGCGAAGACCAGAGGGGGGTGAATCGCCATCCAGGGCGACATGAGCACTGGCGAGATGCCCTGGCCGTCCACGAAGCCTATGCCTTCTTGGTAGAATCCCGCATTTGTGTAGTAGTCCAGTACTTGCTGTTGGGTGGCGCCGTATTCGAAGGCAACTTTCGCAACTCTAGTGGAAGTGGGTGCGAAGGGTTCGGAGGCTATGGTCATAAACAAAAAGAGGAGTAAGCCCAAGTGCACTACGATTTGCACTTTCCGCTCGTATTTGCGCCGCCATCCCTTAAGTTCCGATATCGCGAGAGCCGACAAGGCGATGACCCAGGTCCAAAGCAGGAACGAGCCCTCTTGGCCTGCCCACACAGCCGAAACCCGATAGATGAGGGGCGTATCCAAAGATGCCCTGGCAAAAACGTAATCGTAGTTGAAGTTGGGATCAACGAAGTAGTTTGTCAAGAGAGCCACGGAGAGAGTTATGAACAAAGCACTGATCCTTACGCCTAGGGGGAAAAGCTTGGACAGCCTTCTATCCTTCTTAAAATCGTACCTGGAGATGGCGATTGTTGTGAGAAGGGCACTTACAAGGGCTGTCTTGAGGAAAACGTCTCCGATCTCCACATCTATCATCCAATCTTGTTTAATTCTTCCCTACATTCCTTTGCGTATGCGCACGAATCGAAACACGAAGGAGTCTTTTCTCTTGTAACTATCGAGCCACAGCTATCGCAGACCACTTTTTCCTCGTCTGAGAAGACTTCAACTTCCTCACCGCACTTGGGGCATTCAATGAGGAGAAGATCTGGCCTAGCGACGCTTGTAGTTCCCGGGCACTTATCGTATAACATGTTGACCCTCAATGTTGGATTATGGGCCCTGTTTAACATCGACAACTATGTTCGAATGCAAAAATCAATGTAGTTCGAGGCACAGGGAAAATTTAGTATAACTGGGAATCATTCCTTCAAATCTTTCTCGAGACGTAGTAGTTGGTTTGTTGGCCCGTCATTTCTTCCTTCGCTTTTTCTTAAGGACCTCTCTTGCGATGCCTTCGACGCCCATGAACTCGCCCTTGTGCTCAAGGGTTCTCGTGGAGAGCTCAACACGTGTTGTACTACCCTTTTCTGGGGTTCTTTTTTTATACCATCAAGTCGCTTTTTTCAATTATAATGTCATCTCTTGCAAGCTTATTTCTTGAGAACCTTCAAGCAGCCTTCAGCCCCAGGGATTCTTTCTCCAATATGAAACCAACGAGTATCTCGGTTGAAAAGATGATAGTCTACATAGTGCTCCTAGGTTTGATACCTGGGCTAGGAAGCGCTCTCCACTATGGATACCTGGACCTTTCGCCCAGCGAGGAATTCCTAAGAGAGAACTACTACGATGACATCGAAGAGTTCAGGGATTACCAAGTACTTGAGCTTAAGATAGCCTTTTACTCGATATTAATCGCCATTGGAACCATCCTATTGCAAAGGGAAGGCATAGCGCTAGCCGTTAGAAAAGAGAAGCCAGAGGTAACAAAAGACCAAGTCACCCAGGTTATACTCGCAGGGATAACATTTCCATACATCATAGGATTTACACTAGTAATTGGGCAAATAGGCTACTTGTTCCTTGCCATCGCTTCATTATACGGATTATACCTGCTCTACAATGGCTTTCTTTACTTCGTCAAAACGGGTAAAGAACTCGCCTTTAAAGCCACTGGACTCTTCTTTATATTCGGAGCTGGGATAGGAATAATCATACGGGCAGTAATCACTCTTTCATACCTATAAACACAAACAGACTGACAAGAGAATCGATTAATAAAAGCCCCCGGAGGGCAGACTCAACTCTACTACTAAAGCCCTATTTAAAATAGAAACTTGTTTATACGAGTGTAATTATGATTTCTCTTTTAACTAGGTAGAGTGGAAAAAGGGTGGAGAGATGACTGCAGAAATTGCTATTATGAACAAAGAAGCAATAGCACTTGCTTCTGACAGTGCAATTACATTAACCAGTGGTCAAGATAAAAAAGTATTTCAATCTGCGAATAAACTCTTTTCTCTTTCCAAATATCATCCGGTTGGAATAATGTATTTTAATAATGCTGTTTTTATGAAGGTTCCGTTTGAAACTATTGTTAAAGTCTACAAAACGCAATTGCAAAAGAGGAAATTTGATACTTTAAAGGAATATGCTCTAGATTTTATAAATTTTTTAGAAAAAAGTAAAACTTTATTCCCTGATTCTGAAAGGGAGGAACACATAAAAAATAGTATTTATGGAAATTTTAAAATAATTAAAAATGGTATTTCAGAAAAAGCAGAATATTACATATCCAAAAAAGGTAAGCTCCCCGAGAAAGAAGTTAAAAATCTTATTTCTGAAGTAATAAACAAGGAGTTTGAAAAATGGAGAAACGCCGAAACAACTACACCAATTACAAAAAAAATGGAAAAGAGGTAGCCGAAAAATTCGGCACTCTCTTTAATATGGGAATTAAAGAAGTTTTTGAAAAGCTACCACTTTCTAAGAGCCACATAAAACAATTAAGGGAGATTATAATAAATTCATTGTACAAGGGCGTATTTACCGAATCTTTTACCGGAGTGATTATTGCCGGGTTTGGAGAAAAAGAAATTTTTCCTTCACTAATCGGCTACGAATTTCATGAATTACTTGATAAGAAACTAAAATACATAGAGAAAATAAATGATGGAATCGATTATAATAAAAATGCTTGGATTGTCCCATTTGCCCAACGGGAAATGGTTAATTTGTTTATGACCGGTGTAGATCCTAATTATTTAAAAACTGAACAAGATTTTCTCTCCGGAATATTTAATGAGTACACTGAAATTGTTGTAAAAGAAATGAAAAAGTACTCTGATAAAGAAAAAAAGAAATTCAAACATTGGTTAGGCTTAATAAACGAACAAATTCTCGAAGACCATAATTCACAATTAAATGCATACCGACAATCTACCTATGTTGATCCAATTATAAAAGTTGTTTCAAGCCTTCCAAAGGAAGATTTGGCTATAATGGCAGAAACTCTTGTTAACCTTACATCTTTTAAACGTAAAGTAACATTAGAGCTAGAAACAGTTGCTGGTCCTATTGACGTAGCGGTAATTTCTAAAACTGATGGTTTTATATGGATAAAGAGAAAACATTATTTCCAAAAGGAATTAAATCCCCAATTTTTCGCTAAATACAACTTGGTGACCTGAGATGAGTAAAGAAGAAAAGGTAATATTTCAATCCATAAATGAATTCAATGGAAAATACTTCCCTAATTCTGAGGTAAAAGAAGAGTTCGAAGCATCTAAAGATACTCAGGCTATTGGGATAAAAATGGCACAAGACTCTATGAAAAAAATTCTGGGTGAGAAGCCTAAGTAAAGTGGTGCTTCAATAGTAAAATGAGGCAAGCCCCCGGAGGGAGTCGAACCCTCGACCTACTGATTACAAGTCAGTCGCTCTTCCAAGCTGAGCTACGGAGGCGTTATTATATATTAGTTTCACTATTATTCTGATTATATGTTTTGCGGGGTAGATGAAGCCGGTCGCGGACCAGTCCTCGGTCCATTGGTTGTAGCCGGTTTGGCCTGCGACGAGGAGGGACTTCAAGCTCTTAATAGCCTCTGCAAAAGGGACTCAAAACGAACCCCTCCTAAGGCACGGGAGAAGCTGTACGAAATACTTACCAATGAGTACTCTTACCGCATGACTAAGATCGAGCCCGATGAACTCGATAGCGCGAGGGAAAGCGGCCTGAACCTAAACCAACTCGAAGCAATGAAATTCGGGGAGCTCATAGAAGCCCTCAAGCCTCAAAAGGCCTTTCTAGACTGCGCCGACGTAATTCCCCAAAATTTCCTAGACGCTGTGCTCAGAAATCTTGTGCACAAGTGCGAACTAGTCGTCGAGCACAAGGCTGATGAGAGATACCCGATAGTCTCGGGCGCCTCCATCATTGCGAAGGTCGAAAGAGATAGGGAGATAGAGCGACTGTGTGAAGAGTACGGTGATATGGGCAGCGGATACACTTCCGATCCCAAGACCATCTCCTTCCTCGAGAAGTGGTGCAGGGATAAGGGCGAATTACCACCTTTCGCAAGGCGAACGTGGAAGACGGCGTCCAGGGCCAAAAACATGAAGCTACTGGACTTTATCTAGCTCTTCAATCGCGCCAGGCTCGCTTCTCATCATCTCACCAACCCTCTTCTTCAGCTCGACCAGATCGTGGCTCAGCCCGAAGTAGTCAGCGAACTTCTTCGTGGTGCAGAGCTCCTTCGTTCTCCCCTTGGGCGCCGCCAAGATGAATTCCTTCCCCAAGAGCTCTTTTACATGCTGATAAGTCGAATGCCCCCGCGCCTTTACCACCTCTGCTTGGGTTACGGGCTGCCTTAATGCGATTATGGCGAGGGTCTTAAGCACCTCCTGGCCCACCGCGGGCTTCACTAGATCGGTGAGGGGCGCCGCAAATGAGTCCTTGGCCTGCATGAAGTACTGGTCCTCTCCTATCCTCTTTATCACCAGGGCGCTTCCCATCTTTTCGTAGCTTCGCATAAGCCTCTTCACCGCTTTTTTGGCCCCGGTCTCTTTGAGACCAGAGATCCTTGAAAGCTCGTCTAATGCCATGGGCTCCGTGGAAACGAAGAGGGCTGCCTCGATGAGTTTCTCGCCGTCCATCTCAACCACCTAAAGTTATGAATATCTCCCCGAAGAGCTCCTTTTGCCAGATCACGATTCTCCCGTCGCTCGCAAGGTAGAGTAGTGGCACTATCACCTCTACTATGCCGCTCCTGCCTTTACCATTGAGGAGGTCCGAGAACTTGACCACCTCGCTTACTGTAGCAAGCTCCTTTATCCGTTCGTATATCTTGGCGATCCGTTCCATTATACCCGCCTCGTCCACCTTGACAATCATCTTCCTGCGTCTAGTCTCCCTGGGGAAGTTCTTACGAATCATCTCCTCGCTCAAGGCCCTCTGCAGTGCCTCAATTAGCTCGAACACAGTGGTCTTCCTCTCAGCTCGCCTCCTTGGGGGGACAGTTAGAGTAGTCTGCATCACGCCCCTCGATTTGTCATCCTCCATGCTGCCCGCCTGGAACAAGCCGTCATCTATGAACCCATCCCAACCCTCACCGTCTTCCTCCTCGTCTAGCATAAGTGTATCAGATTTCATCCGTAGCAGGATGGACGCCGCAAGAAGGGTCTTACCGGATAAACGGAGGTTCAAGGCCGCCATCTCCCTGACCCGGGCCTGGAAATTATTGGCGATATCAGCTATGTCAATGTCCCAGGGGTCCATCTCCTCGGATATCACCAAGTCTATCAACATCTCAACCGGATGTATTTCCAACTTCCTGCAACTCCACTCCGATTATCTTGCTTATGCCGTTCTCGTTGGCCACGCCGAAGAGCTGATCAGCCGAGGCCATGAGGCTATCGCGCAACGACACAACTACGAACTGAGCTCCCTTGGATGATTCCCTGAGCAGCTCGGAGACCCGGCGGAGGTTCTCATCGTCCAGGAACATGTCCACCTCGTCCAATATGTAGAAGGGAGCCGGCTGGTAGCGCTGGACGGCGAAGATGAATGATAGCGCGGTGAGGGTCTTCTCGCCCCCCGACATGAGCTCGATGTACATGGGATTCTTGCCCATGGGCCTAGCCTTGATCTGAAGGCCTCCTTCGAAGGGGTTTTCCTCGTCCAGGAACAAGTCCGCCGACCCACCATTGGACAGCTCAGAGAATATGTGCCCGAAGTTTATGGCGATGTTCTCGAATACCTCCATGAAGACGCTGGTCTTCCTGTGCTCTATTTCCTCCATCAGCTTGAGTATCGCCTCCTTCTCATCTTGGAGCTTGCTTATCCTGCCGCTTAATGCGTCGTATTTCTCCTTGACTCCCTCGTAGTCCTCCACGGCCCGCATGTTGACAGGCTCCAGAGCGTGCATCTCCGCATCCATCCTCGCTATGTCCTTTTCGAGCTCCAAAGTATCCATGGGCGCGATTAGCTCGATGTTGAGGTCGCTGTATTCCTCCAGGGCCTGCATCAAGTCTTCCAGCTTGGCCTCATGCCTCGCCTTCTCGACCTTGGAGTCCTCCATGGAGCTCCTCAACTGGAGGTTCCTCTCCTTGAGCCCATCCCTTTTTATTTCGATTGCCGCAACAGCTTTTATGAGAGAATCACGGCTGCCCCTCAGCTCCTCTAGGCCTCTGGACACCTCCTCGACCCTCTTCTCCAATTCTTCGACCCTGGCGGACAACTCCTTCATGCCTTTATCTGATCTCGAAATCTCCTCCAGCATGCTCTTCTTCAAAGCGTGAAGCTCCAAGACCTTCTTCTTCAGGGCGTCGAACTTCGGCTGGAGTATGTCCTTAACCCTCGAATCATTGAGACCCATACCCGCCAGCTTAGCCTCTTTTTCCTTCTCTAACTCAAGGATCTCCGTCTCTAATCCCCTTACCTCTTTCAGCGCCCGCTCTTCTCCCGTGCTCTCGAGCTTCGCCTCAAACGCCTCCTTCTGCGTCCTGAGTTCATCGAGACCCCTAGATGCCGCTTTCGACTGGGCATTCGATTCCTTCAAGGCGTTCTTGAGATCCCTTAAGGCGGATTTTCCTTCTTTTGAACGTACCTCCATTTCGGCTATAACCTTAATCAGATCGCTGATCCTCTCCTCCAAGGAGGACAACTTATCTCCCAATATTCCCCTCTCCTTTTCCCGCTCCAAGGATTCCTCGTTTAGATCTTCTCTCGAATCTTTCAGCCTTTCCTCCTTTTCACGGAGTTTGCCTCTTTGGGCCTCCAACTGGGATATCTCCTTGTTGATCCTCTCGAGCTTCCT
>CBDUVV010000051.1:0-7721 GCA_965370755.1 uncultured archaeon
GGGGTAAGGACTTTGATGTGTTAAAGAAGAACCTTGACATAGACTGTGAATTCGTAAACCTGTCAGAAGTCGAGTCGACGCAGTTCGATTCCCCCTTCGGCACGTTGAGCCTACCCAAGATGGTTTTCGAATCAAAGCTCATCAATATGCCTGTCTTGAAGACCCACTCGCTTACGAGCTTGACCCTTGGGATCAAGAACCTATTTGGTCTTTTGCAGGTGGACAAGAAACACAGATATCATCATACAATGGACAAGCTTCTTCTTCACTTGTTGAGTCTAGTGAACCCGGCTTTAAATATCCTCGACGCCACTTACTCCATGGATGGTTCTGGGCCGACTTCCGGTAGGATCATCAGAACTGACTTCCTCCTCGCCTCCCGAGATGTGGTATCTCTAGATGCGGCTACATGCGCGTTAGTCGGCGTTGACCCAATGGATGTTAAACACATCGCCATGGCGTCGGATAAATACGATACTAAGGCTGAGTTAGTGGGAGACAATGACATACAATTGAACTTTGACATCCCTAAAATGGGAATGACCGAGAAACTTGGAGCATTCCTCCAGAGCAGCCCAGCCAGAAAAATCATAATGCATCCCAAGGTATATCCCCGTGCCAAGGAAGTGAGGGACTTTCTGAAAAAGCTCTGATTTTACTGACTTGAAAATCCCGGTCCGATGGTGGCTTACGCAACAAATATATAGTCCTCTTATTTCATTCACTATCCATGCTGGATGGATTTAAGAAACGTTTCAAGAAATTCGTCAAAATCTTCAAGAGAAAGAAGAAAGTCCAGCTCGGTTTTTACGGCGCCGTCAACGCCGGTAAGACCACCTTAGCCAATAAGATTTCCATGGACTGGTTAGGGGTAGAAGTTGGTAAGGTCAGCGAGGTACCTCACGAGACAAGGGAGGTTCAAAAAATCGAGAACATTGAGGTGAAGACCAACAATGGATCCCTAAACATGAACATCGTGGACATGCCGGGTATAGCGACGCAGGTGGATTACAAGAGCTTTAAGAAATTCGGGATGAAGAAGGAGGAGGCGAAGGAACGGGCCAAAGAGGCTACCAAGGGCATCATAGAAGCCATAAAGTGGTTGGACAACGTGGATGCTGTCTTGATTGTTATGGACAGCGCGGCTGACCCGTACACCCAGGTCAACGTCACCATCATCGGCAACTTGGAGGCCAGGGGAGTCCCCGCTATAATAGTAGCAAACAAGAACGACTTGCCCAAAGCCAAACCGGTGGAAATCGAAAATGCGTTTCCACAACATGTGGTTGTTTCCATAAGCGCCGCGACCGGCGATAACCTGGATAAGCTTTATGAGGCAATACAAGAGCACCTGATGTGATGATAAAATGGATATAAGACTAGATTTCGTTTCATCCGATACCCTTGCTGAGAAGGGCACCATGGAGAAGATAAGCTTCATCCTCGACAAGATCAAGCAGAACGTCATCGTGGTCCTTGAAGAGGGATTGGCCCCGGAAGAGGAGACCGAGCTCATTGAGGCCACCATGCGGGAGATCGACACAAAGGATTTTCATGGGATTGAATTCTATAGGATGGATCACAAGGCAGGCAGGCTTCGAGAGAAGATCGCAGACTACATATCCGGTAGGAAATCTGGTATAACCATCGTCGGGCCCACTAGGATGGTAGAGGCCATCAAGAAGGAAGAGGACTACATCTCCATGTTTGCCAAGGGCGTTACGGTACGAAAGCCCAAGGCTAAGGGGAAAAAGTCGAAAAAAGGGAAAGCAACAAAAAAGGGTAAAAAATAGGGAGCGAGAAATGCCCCATAAGTGCACGAAATGCGGGAAAACATATGAGGACGGCTCCGAGGAGGTCCTCAAGGGATGCGAGTGCGGCAACCGGCTGTTCTTCTACATCCGCAAGATAACGGATGAAGAGGCTAAGGAACTGGATGCAAGGGAGATAAAGATTTCCGATGCCAGCGATGCCCCGAAGGAAGGTGAAACCAAGGAGGAAGACAAGGGAGATGACATCTGGAACGTCAAGGTGGAGGACGGGGTCTTCCAGATCGATGTCGCTTCCCTCATGGCGAAGGAACCCATTGTCCTGGCCGGCGAGGAAGGAAGATATCTCGTTAGCCTCTCATCAATCTTTGATGGGAAGGGAAAAAGGACCAAATATCTCGACAGAGTAAAACGCTGAACAGGTGCTGCTCAAATGAAAAAGGTAACTGGAATAATATTCGCTGGAGGCTACGGCAAGAGGTTGCTTCCGCTCACCGAATCCATACCCAAACCTCTCTTAGAATTGCAGGATGGCTACACTATTCTTGACAAGCAAATCCTAGATTTCAAGTACGCCGGTATCAGCGAGGTGTATCTCCTCATAGGGCACTTGGCGGATAAGATCAAGGAGCGGTATAACGACTCGTACAAAGGAGTGAAGGTGAAGTACCTTGTGGAGGACAAGCCCATGGGCACCCTCTACGCCCTGAGCAACGCCCTCAAGCGCATAAAGAGCGACATCGTGGTGCGGAACGGTGACGTGGTGAGCGACGTGAACCTTATGGAGCTGGTGAAGAGGGCCCAAGCTGGGGATGACCTTGTGACCATCGTGGTGACCAGGATGCAGAGCCCCTTCGGGATAGTGGAGTCCACGGACAGGAAGGTGATATCTTTCAAAGAGAAGCCTTTCCTCGACATCTTCATCAACGCCGGTGCTTACTACATCAAGAAGGAGGCGTTTCCTTACTTCCACGAAGAATACGATCGGAGCGAGATCGAGTTCACTGTTTTCCCGAAGCTTGTGGAGGACAGGATGGTCGCCCCTTACCACGAGGATAGCGTCTTCTGGCGTTCCGTTGATGGTCTCAAGGACCTGGAGGCTGTGCGCGGGGAATACGAGAATCGGGAGGACAAGCCCTGGGGCTACGAGAGGATAATCGTCAACAACCCCAAGTATCTCGTAAAAGAGCTCTACATCAAAAAAGATTTCATGACCTCAGTTCATTACCATCCCAGAAAAGATGAATCCATGCACGTCCTCTCGGGCGAAGGCTACATCGACTTTTCAAAGGAGAAGAAAAGGGAGACCATGCGGGCCGGCAGCGTGCTTCAGGTAGTGCCCAATAGGACCCACTCCATCGTGGCAAAAGAGAATCTAAGGATATACGAATACTCCACGCCCCATCCCGATGACAGCGTGCGAATCAAGGATTTCTACGAGCGCTGAACAATATAGCTCGATTTTGAAGTCGGTAAAGTATTTATATCCTCCATAGTTTCATTTCCTAAACGCGCCAGGGTAGTCTAGAGGCGAGGCAACGGACTGCAGATCCGTATTACGTGAGTTCGAATCTCACCCCTGGCTTTTTTTATCCACCTATTTTGTGAAAATTAATTTAGTTTTTCGTAGGACAGAAATACGTTTATACCGCTGCCGTTATTCCCATCTAATGACGTGGTGATCGGTGGTGAAGAGCGTTAACGGACTTCTGTTTCTTCTGATTATTTTCGGATTAGGATGCATCGATGAACAATCTGTGGGAGACGTTTCTAAGGAAGTCAAATCCCTGAGGGATATCCCTGTAGAGATGCCCCTCCCAACAACGTCAACACCTACAGCACCTCCCTCTATACCCACAGTCAGTAGCCCCCAATCGCAAGCGGTCATTGTTCAAAAGCTGGAAAAGCCGGTAGAATACCCTAAGTTGGACATCCCGGGTCTCGAAGGCCAAGTTCATACTCTTATAAATTCCGAGAGGGATAAAAGAGGTCTAAAGCCCTTGAAATGGAACGAAGAGGTTGTCGAAGTAGCGCGTCAACACAGCCAATATTTAGCTGACCTAAACACCGGCTTCAAGACCGATTTATACATCGATCACATGGACGGAAATGGAACCTATCACGATACGCGTTTGAGAAAAAGGGAGGTTTATTATTTCTTTTCCTCTGGAGAGAACATCCATGGAAGCAGCATAGTAAAAGAGTATTACGCAGTCGGCTCCAGGGCCTATAGCTACCACTCGCAAGATGAGATGGCAGAAAATGCTGTTACCGGATGGATGGATAGCCCCGGACACAAAGATAACATCTTGGCTTCAGAATACGACGAAGCAGGTATCGGGATAGCGGCGGATTCTACTGGGACAATTTATATTTTTACTCAAGTTTTCATCCAGCGCTCGGAATGCGGATACGAGACCGGTCAATGTTGCCAAGAACCTGGACAGTACCCCTATTGCTACGTACCGCTAAAATGCATTGAAAATATCTGTGAAGGATATCCAGATGGAACTGGGGGTTTAACTGAGCCAATAGTGTCTATTGAAGAGAGGGATTATACGATCGTATCCTTCTTCGACCCAATAGATAGCCAGGTCCTAGAAGGAGAAGTCTACTTGGACTACGAATATTACGGTAGAACAACCCATGGCGATATACGAGTCTACTTCAAGGACATCCCAAACAAAGAGCAACTCAGCCCTTACATTGAACCAAGAATAAGCATCAGATTAAAGGGCCAAAAGGATTCGAATCCCTTCGACGTAAAATGGCAACTGACTAAGGTGGAATTGATGAGCTCAGATGTGACACTTATAATAAATTAAATTTTGGTTCTTCCAAAAATTCATCCTCTCCGCCTGCTCTTCATGGACTCGAAGATGCTGGCCTTGGCCACGTCCCTCGACGTCACGATGCCGACGATTTCCCCAGCTTCCATTATGGGCAATCTTCGAATGCGGTGCTTATTGAATATCTCGCTGGCCTTTTTTATACTCGCGTTGCCGTCCAGCGTATATCGTAGCTCCGTCATTATGTCTCTGGCCCTTGTCTTCTTGGGGTCAAGGTTGTTGGCTGTGACCTTGTAAATCAGGTCCCTCTCAGTTACCACGCTGTATTCGTGCTCACCAAGTTTTAGTAAAACTGAACCAATGCTTTTGTCCCTCATAATCTTGGCCAAATCGTTGACAAGTGTATCAGGGTCTATGAAGGTCGCCTCGTGCATAACGCTCTTAACAGTTGCCAAATATCTTCCTCCTTTTCCCGTCTAATATTCCCCCTCATGTTTATATAATTTCATTGCCCTCTTCACTACCATGGTTACCCTCATAATTGAGGACCACGTGGTGGTCGAAGACACGGCCGAAGCGGACAGGCTCCAACAGAAGGGGTTCGGAAGTAAATCAGGGGACACGCTGGAGCTTTCACTGCTGGAAGCATTATATTTGCTGGAGAAAGGCTCCCTGAAACTCGAGCTGAACGGGAGAGATGCCAAGGCCGAGGACATAACCAACAAGATCAGTGAAAAGGACTTCCATTTGAGGTACCGCGTCTACACCGACCTTCGCGAGAGGGGATATGTCGTCAAGACCGGGTTCAAGTTCGGGGCACATTTTCGCGTATACGATCGGGGGGAATATCCCAAAGAACATTCAAAATTCTTAGTGCATTGCGTGGCCGAGACCAGCACCCTCACCTTCCCTGAACTTTCCAGAGTCGTTAGATTGACCGAGGGAGTGAAGAAGACCCTAGTCTTCGCTGTGTTGGATGAGGAGGGCGCTATAACATATTATACGATAAATAGGATTACTCCGTGAGGTGGAAAACTTGGCCGAAGATTTCGTTGTCACGCCGTGGGAAGTTCGAGGAAAAGTGGACTATGACAAGCTGATAAAAAAATTCGGAACCCAAGTATTAGACGAAAAGATACTGAAGAGGATAAAAAAGCACACAGGAGACCTTCATCCAATGCTCAAACGGGGGATCTTCTACTCCCATAGAAGCCTGGACTGGGTCCTGAGCGAGTACGAGAAGGGCAACGAGTTCGTCCTCTACACAGGCCGCGGGCCCAGTGGCCACACACATCTGGGTCATCTAATGCCATGGATCTTCACCAAGCATCTTCAAGACAAGTTCAACGCCAAGCTCATCTTCCAGCTCACCGACGATGAGAAGTTTCTCCTCAAAGAGGGATTCTCCATCGAAAACGCCAGAAATTACGCCTACGAAAACGCCCTGGACATCATCGCTCTGGGGTTCGACCCAAAGAAGACCGAGATATTCCTGGACACCGAGTACATCAAACACCTATACAACCTCGCCATTCGAGTGGCCAAGAAGGTGACGTTCTCCACGGCTAAAGCGGTGTTCGGCTTTAACAACAGCACCAACATCGGGTTGATATTTTTCACCTGCATCCAGTCCGCACCGGCGTTCATCGAGAGCGAGAGGCAAGGAAAAGAGGTACCGTGTCTCATACCATGCGCCATCGACCAGGACCCCCACTTCAGGGTGACAAGAGATGTGGCCACGGCTCTCGGATATCCCAAGCCGGCCCTCGTCCACTGCAAGTTTTTCCCGAGCCTGAGCGGCTACGACAAGATGTCCGCCTCGCTACCGGAGAGCAGCATATACACCACAGAAAAAGAGGATGTTGTGAGAAAAAAAATATCGAAGGCGTTCACGGGAGGCCAGGCCACCGTGGAAGAGCAAAAAAAGCTTGGTGGGAATCCGGACATCTGCCCCATTCATCAATACTTATACTATATTTTCGAGGAGGACGATGGAAAACTTAAAAAACAGTACGAGGACTGCAGATCGGGAGCACTCCTCTGCGGAGACCACAAAAAGTACCTAGCCGATAAGGTAGTCGCTTTTCTTGAGAAGCATCAGGAGAACCGCGAGAAGGCAAAAGACGTTATTGAGGAGTTTCTTGTTCGAGACTGAGCCCCTCTGTTTCCGCCTCCATCTGCATCCGTTTTTTGAGCTGTCTTACCCGGTCCTCGCCGCTGACAAGTGGATATATCTTTGTGTTCATATAAGGCATGGCGGGATCTAGGTTTACGATGTCGTTCAGCTCGTTAAGGGATTCCACGTCGAGGATTCCGAAGCCACCCCTTAGTCCAGCAAATGAGCCGCTTTCAACCACCTTCCCCTGCATCTGCAGGTCCTCTAGATATTCTACATGGGAGGTAATTATTTTTAGGATTTTTTGTGCTTTAAGGTTCGTAACTGCCGTCTCTACCGGGGTCATAATTACCAAAAACCTCATATCTCCAACCTCCTTAGATAATAATATACGGCGTCATTACTTAAAGATTGCCTTTGACCCTTGGAGGACGATGTATGATCATTGTGAGATACGGCGAAATTGGCACAAAATCCAGGCAAAGTAGGACGCGGATAGAAGGCCGGCTAGTAAAGAACATCAAACGGGTTGTAAACGCAGATGTAAGGCGGGAGTACGGCAGGATATTCGTGGATTCTGATTCCCAAGAGGATGCTGAGAAGATAGCAAGAGTATTCGGTGTGGTATCCACATCAGTGGCCGAGCATACTTCTTCTGCCATGGAACAAATCATAGACTCTGGTAAACGGTACGCCTTGAAAAGAATAAAAAAGGGGCTTTCTGTCGAACAAATAAGGAAAGCTGTAGAAATGATAAAGGAGGTAGATATTCCTTTAACCGTTTATTTTATGATAGGATTTCCCGGAGAGACAGATGATGACGTGAGGAAAACTATACGTTTTGCAGATGAGATTAAGGCCGATTATTACAGTTTAAGTATTGTTGCGCCTTATTTTGGCACGCAGGTTCATAGTGATTTGGAAAAGTCAGGTTTCGAGTTTGATAAACACCACTGGGAATATTTTTATCACCAGAGTACCGAGATGATTATGAATACAAAAATCTCACAGCATTTGATCGATGAATTCTTTAATCTGAATGAGAAG
>CBDUVV010000052.1:0-7688 GCA_965370755.1 uncultured archaeon
ACCTCTCAGAACATGAATGCCAACGAGGTCATCGCTAACAAAGCAATTGAGATTTTAGGGGGCGAGATAGGAAACTATGCTCTCGTCCACCCCAACGATCACGTTAACATGGCCCAGTCCTCCAACGACACGATCCACGTAGCCATGCACATTGCGGCCGTCGAGGCCATGAAGACGGAGCTGATACCTGCTCTAGATGACCTCAGACGAGCACTTAGGAAGAAGTCCAGGGAGTTCAAGGACATCGTTAAGCCGGGGAGGACCCATCTGCAGGATGCCGTGCCGATAACATTGGGCCAGGAGTTCAGCGGATATGCAGCTGTGGCAAAGAAAGGGATAAAACGGTTGAAGGCAGCCGAGGACTCCTTAAGGGAGATAAACATGGGTGCAACGGCAGTGGGCACCGGTTTAAATACCCATCCAGATTTTGCGCCAACTTCTGTTAGGGAGATAAGCAGGATAACGGGGCTATCATTTCGCCTCCCAGATAACCCCTTTGAGGCCGCCCATAACACGGACGCAGCAGTGGAGGCGAGCGGGGCTCTCAAAACTGTCTCCGTCGGACTCACCAAGATGGCCAACGACCTTCGCCTTCTGAGCTCAGGGCCGATAGCCGGCTTAGGGGAGATAACGCTCCCAGCCGTCCAACCGGGGTCATCGATAATGCCCGGAAAGGTCAATCCCGTGATGGCTGAGATGCTTAACATGGCATGTTTCCAGGTGATGGGCAACGACGCCACAATATCTTACGCAGGGCAAGCAGGCCAGCTGGAGCTCAACGTCATGATGCCTGTAATAGCCTACAATCTATTAAATTCGGTTGAGATCCTCGCGGGTGCAGTAAGGGTCTTCACCGAAAGATGCATAAAAGGCATTACCGCCGATGCCGAGAGGTGTGCCGAGCTGGCGGATAGAAGCATGGCATTGGCGACTGCTCTTGCGCCCAAGATAGGGTACGAGAGGGCGGCCGAGGTCGCAAAGAAGGCCTACACTAAAGGTAAAAGCATCAAAGAAGTTGCTATAAAAGAGGGCCTAATCACTGAGAAAGAAGCAAAGACATTGTTGGATCCCAAGAGGATGACGAAGGTCCAATCGAAGTCTTATAAGCGATTATAGCGAACTTGAAATAACGAAAGTTGTCTACTCGTACATCCCCTTTACATCAAGTATCCCACTCCACTCGTCGTCGTGGGCTTCCTCTTCGATTATGATCTCCTCAAGCATTTTCGCAGTGCCCACGTCGGCCTCCTCCCTAGCGATTTTGAGATCGGCCTTATACTTCTTTATCGCGTGCCTCTCGCCCTCGAGATCGTCTTTGATCATACTCTTAAGATCGCCGCCCATCTTTATCGCAGCGGGCTCAATTGTTGGCGTACCTCCAAGGTAGCTTATGCGCTCCGCGAACCTCTCGGCATGGATCATCTCCTGAATGGAGATTTCCCTGAATTTAATCTTTATCTCGGGGCTCTCCAGACCCGTGGCCATGATATGATGCCACATGTATTGAGTGATGGCGCCGAGTTCCAGTGCTATATCCTCGTTCAAAGCATTTACGAGTTCCTTGCTCACCTTACCCACCTCCTAATTATGAGACATCCACATGTCTTGCGCTTTCCCATGTGCCGTGTAAATTGCATCTTGCAAGAGCCCTGACGTCTGCCGTAGAACCTAAGGCAATTGTGAAAGTTACCTTGGGCTCGGAGGACACCGGTGTCAAATCTACTCTGGTTATGAAAAGATCTCCATTATACAATTCGATCCACTGAATGTGATGGCCCATCTCGTTGGGGTGTTTTAGCAGCTTGCCCACGTGAACGGTGAACTCGAAGGGCTCATTTGCCTTTACGGAATCTGGGCAATCGATAATGGGCACATGTTTCTTCTCAAGATCGCTCAGATTATCCACATCCCCAGGCCTATTTATTTGCCCAAATAATCCCTGCTCCATAATCCCACCTCCTTTCTAATATAGATGTAGATTTGTCTTAATATATTTTGTGTTTCAATGATACTCCGGAGCCAGAATATAATGATGGCTGGACATTTTTTAACGCCTAAAACGGCATCATGTAGCAAATTACTTATGCCTTAAAAACAATATATTAGCTGTGGGTTGGAAACGAGTATACTTATCTTCTTGTCCATGATAGGGAGATAAGCAGCAAGCCTGCTTTCCTTCGGGATTGGAGGTTTGTGAGAAGTACTTCACCAACCTGAACTTCGGTTTGGGTCGATGGAACTTCTGCTTGGGTCCAATCCACACTCATTTTAATGATCTATAGAATTTGTTCGCCCTTATTCTGCGATGTGATCATCAGGAACCGAGGAAGCCTCGTTATATGGGACAAACGTTTTACGTAAGATGCTGTAATATCTGGACGGAAGAGGAGTGTGGATGCCAGCAAAACATCTAGTAATCTTTCAGCCCAGCGGGAGACGCGGTGAGATCGAGGAGGGCAAGACCCTTCGGGAGGCTGCCGTGGAGCTGGGAGTAGAGATAGAGTCTATTTGCGGTGGGAAGCAGACATGTGGGAAGTGCAAGGTACAGGTCCAGGAGGGCTTCTTCGAGAAATACGGTGTAAACTCGAAGATGGAAAACCTAACAGGGGTCCTTGAGACCGAGAAGAAAAAGCTCAAGGTGGGGGAGATCGACTCCAACCATCGCCTTGCCTGCGCTGCCCATGTGAAGGGCCCGGTGGTCTTGTTCGTGCCCGAGGAGAGCAGGGGGGGCGGGCAGATAGTGCGCAAAGGGGCAAGGGAGATAAAGGTGAAGATTGCCCCGCCTATAAGCAAGCACTATGTGGAGCTTGAGCCACCCACGCTGCATGATCCGACCGGCGACTTTGAGAGGCTTCTTGCTGAGCTCGGTGATACCCATGGCTTGAAGAATCTTAAGGTGGATTACGATGTTTTGAGGACCATGCCCAACGTCCTGAGGGACGCCGAGTGGAAGGTGACCGTTACAACTTGGGGGAGCGAGATCATAAGGGTTGAACCAGGTCTGGTGGAGAATAGCTACGGCCTTGCGGTGGACATCGGCACCACCACCGTTGTGGGCTACCTAACCGACCTTCACTCAGGCAAGGTTGTAGCTGTGGACTCCATGATGAACCCCCAGGTGGCATATGGCGAGGACGTGATGTCTCGTATAACCTATGCCATGAGTCACGAGGATGGCCTATCAAAGATGAATCAAGTCATCATCGAGGGCTTAAACAAGATTGTCAAGAACGCCACTGAGTCCGCAGGCCTAACCCCTGAAGATGTCCTAGAAATGGTCATGGTGGGCAACACAGCTATGCACCACATATTCCTCAACATAGACCCGACTCACGTCGGGCTGTCGCCCTTTCCGCCCACACTGCATGAATCCGTGGATGTCAAGGCCCGGAACCTGGGCATAAAAATCGGGAGGGCCGCCAACGCCCATGTCTTGCCCATCGAGGCGGGGTTCGTGGGGGCTGACAACGTGGGCGTGTTGATAGCGACCGAGCCCTACAAACAGTCCAAGATAGCATTGACCATTGACATAGGGACCAACGGCGAGATATTGCTCGGAAACAAGGAGAGAATCCTCTCCACGTCCTGTGCCACGGGCCCGGCTTTTGAGGGCGCCCACATAAAGCACGGAATGCGGGCTGCGCCTGGAGCAATAGAGCGCCTAAGAATCAACCCAAAAGACTACGAGGTCGAGTTCAAGGTCATTGGAAAGGAGGACTGGCATACTCATCTCGAGGAGGTCGGGGCGAGGGGAATCTGCGGCTCAGGAATAATCGAGGGAGTGGCGGAGATGTTCAAGGCTGGGATCATCAAGAAGACTGGGAACTTCAATAAGGATTTGTTGGATGTCACAGAGAGGATGAAGGTGGGCGAGGACGGCCCGGAGTTCGTCATAGCGAAGAAAGAGGAGACCGCCATAGGTAAGGATATAACCATAACCATTGGGGACATCCGCGCAGTCCAGCTCGCCAAGGGGGCCATGTACTCGGGCACCAAGATACTGATGAAGGGGTTCGGCACCGATATCATCGATAAGGTGATTCTCGCTGGGGCCTTCGGGAGCTATATAGACAAGGAGGCGGCCATGGTGATAGGATTGTTCCCAGACTGCGACCTGAAGAACGTTTTGGCAGTTGGCAACGCGGCCGGAGACGGCGCGAGGATGGCTCTGATAAATGCGGCCAAGCGGAAGGAGGCCAACGAGGCATCGAGGAGGATAAAGTACGTCGAACTTACTGTAGATCCGGACTTCCAGAATGAGTTCATGTACGCCATGCACTTTCCCCACATGAAGGATGATTTCCCCCACATAAAGCACATATTGGACAAGATACCCAAATAGATGACGATGTTTCAATCTAGATTCGAAAAGGACCAGCTTGTTGCTGATATTGCCGGGATAAAGATAGGGGGGCAGCCCGGCGAGAATCCAACCGCTCTCTTGGGCACCATATTTTACACCGGCCATAAGATCGTCGGGGATAGGAAGAAGTGCGAATTCGACCGTGGTCGAGCGGAGGAGCTCATCAACCGCCAGGAGACCATGTCCGACGAGACCGGCGTACCTGGGATGCTGGACATAGTGGCCCTCCATCCTGACGAGATCCGGGGCTATATCGACTTTATAACCAGCGTCACGGACATGCCATTCTCAATAGATATCTGGAAGCTTGAGCCTAAGCTTGCTGCGGCCCATTACATAGAGGAACAGGGCCTTGTGGACAGGGCGATCTACAGTAGCTTAGCGCCGTGGAGCGAAGATATTGAGAGAGAAGTGAGTGAACTCCGCGATCTTGGGATGAAGAGCGCCATCATCGTCTGCTTCAACACTGAGGACAAGACCACCTCTGGTAAAGTCAAAGTTTTAGAAGACCTTTTGCCCAAGGCCGAGGAAGCTGGCATAGTAAATTCCTTAGTGGATACCTCTGTACTCAGCGTCCCTGCGTCAAGTTTTTCCTTTCAGGCCAATCGAATGATAAAGGAGAAGTTCGGGCTTCCCGCGGGATGCGCCCCCTCCAATGGGACTGACATGTGGAAGATGCCCAAGAAGGCCTGGGGAAAAATAGGCTTCGCCGGTGTGGACAGCTCTGCCCACGCCCTCGCGGTGCCCTTCTGGAACGACTTTCTCCTCTACGGGCCCATAGAGAGCGCCCCCTGGATGTTTCCGGCGGTAGCAACCGCTGATGTAATCACGTCCACCATGGTTTACGACGAGACCGGCGAGCTTCCCAAGGATGTGCATCCTCTGAGGAAATTGTTCCCTGAGTTCGTCGATGAAATAGAAAAGATGAAATAAGACCGGGGGAAATGGAGGGATATGGCCTATTTTGAGTTGCGTCGCGATATTCCTGTGTATCGTAGGATGCTGAAGGTCCTTTTCCTCGTAGTGTTTGTAGTTGTTGTTGGGGTCAGCGGCTTTGTAATCACAGAGGGAATGAGTATCGATGAGGCCTTATACTTAACCGCCGCCACCGTAACGACAGTTGGCTACGGGGACCTCGTTCCAGTAACACAGGAAGGCAGGCTCTTTACAATTTTTCTCATGCTCTTCGGGGTGGGAATAGTATTATACGCTTCCTGGAACATAATCGGTTTACTGGTGGAAGAGGAGATAAGCGATATACTCGGGATGGTGCGGATGCAAAAGAGGATAAAGGGGATGAAGGGCCACGTCGTGGTCTGTGGGTTCGGTGCGGTTGGCAGGAGGGCGGTTGAAGTACTGAGAACTGCTGGAGTTAAGGACATCGTGGTCGTGGAGAAGGACCCCGCTGTTGTAGAAGAGGTCGCCTTGATGGATATTCCGGTTGTCAAAGGAGACGCCACAATGGAAAGCGTCCTCGCCCAGGCTAACGTGGAGAACGCCCGTGCCTTTCTAGCTGCGTTGAACGACGATCCCCAGAACCTACTTGCAGCGATGACCGTCAAAGACCTGAACGAAGATATCACTATCATTGCAAGGGCAAAAATGCCCGAGACCCGGAAGAAACTAGAGAGGGTCGGCGTAAACAGGGTGGTATCCCCAGAACTCACTGGCGGAACGAAAATGGCGAGGGCCATACTTCACCCCGGAGTGGCCGACTTCATGCACATGCTCATCGAGGATACAGGCATCGAGATAGGGGTTGAGGAGGTAGAGGTTCTACAGGACGACAAGTTTGCTGGGAAGACCATCGGGGAGGCTGAGATAAGATCGAAGACCGGCGTAACTGTGATGGGGGTCAAAAAGGAGAAACTCAAGATTCATCCCAGGTCCGATACCAAGATAGAGCCGGGGGACATCTTGATAATAATAGGGGAAGAGAAACAGCTTGAGAGCTTTAACAAAGAATTCAGAAAATAAAAAAAAGGAGGCCCTAAATTTAGGGCCTGTTTAGTATACTCCGCGGTCGAACTTGGGTGGGAGTAGATATTCCCATTCTTCACCGGCTCTGTGCTTAGCGGCTACTTCAAGACACTTTACTGCGTACTCGAAGGCATAGGGTATCCCTGGTCCGTTGGGCACGAAGCCAGCGGCTAGGCAGCCCACTGCTGCCGCCTCGAAGACCTCGGCATCAGTAGCGCCTTCCTCTACTGCGGGCACCACATGGATCAGGCACCTCGGGGACATGTATGACACACCGATGGACATGAACATAAGCTCCTTAACCTTCTTCGAAAGGGCTCCGTCATCCCAGACAGAGGCATAGAAATCGGCAAAGGTCTTTCCCACCTCTGGGTTCACTGTGTTTAGCGTTTTAAACATCCGCGGGGTGAACCCCATTTTATCCTTCATATATTTGTTGGCTTCTTCAGCATCCATTTCAAAAGACACCTCCTCTTTTTTTAAAAATCTTCCAATTATTGGCCATGGCACTAACGCACCACCTCCAGCCTAATATAATGGGGCCGCGTCTTGTATATAATATTTTGCTTTTTGGCTCTAGATGACCAGGTTTACAAGACCACTAGCAATGGGTCATGGAGGTCTACGCCGCGGCGGGTCACCTTGCAGGAGAACGCGAAAACTTCGACTCCGGACTTCTGCGCGGTTTTCAGGGTATCTGAGAAGGCTTCGTCGGTTTCCCAGTTTGCCGTAAAGCGCTTCGCGTCCGCTCTCTGAACTACGAATGCCACGCAGGAGCGATAGCCTTCGCTCTTGGCTGTCATTAGTTCCTCTAGATGCCTTTTGCCCCGCTCTGTTGGAGCATCCGGGAACAAGGCTGTGCCATCCCTGACTAATGTGCACGATTTCACCTCGAGGAGGCACTTCCCAGGGTTCTCTAGATAGAAGTCAATTCGGCTCTTCCCGTAGGTGTATTCGGGGACAATTTTTTTGTATTTCTTAAAAGGAGCAAGCGTCCTCTGCATCAAAGCGTCTTTCATCAAAACGTTGGGGGTCCGGGAATCGATGGAAATCCAGGAATCGTGATGTCTTATCGCGACCATATCATAGGAGGTTTTCCTATTTTCGCTCGATTGGGGGATTAACAACACCGGTGTCCGGGGGATCAAGAGCTCCTTTAAGCGACCGGGATTTGGGAAAAAGCAATCTACCTCTTCTCCGTTCAAGATGGCGGTGGCTAAAAAACGGTTTATTCTTTTAACTAGGGTGCCTTCCACAGGTCCTTTGAACAACATGGGAAACCTTAAAAGATTTATAGACAATTGATGGAGATATAAAAACTCCTTTTGCCTCGGTAGCTCAGCTT